>NZ_CP126161.1:3300000-3529922 GCF_030127105.1 Haloarcula pelagica
CGCTGTGGTCGCCGTCGGTCCCCAGCGTCGCGTCCGCGTCGACGGCCCACTCTCCCCCAGTGCGTTCGAGGAAGATCACCTCGTCCATGTTCCGCGGGCTGACCATGATCCGGCCGTCAGCGAGCAGTTCCACGTCGTTGATGTGAGTCCAGTCGCCGGCCTGACCGCCGGCCGAGCGGTCGTAGTGGTCGGCCGCGCTCCAGCGCCACGCGACTTCTCCGTCGCGGGTGTCGACGGCGTAGACGCCGTCGTTGACGATGTCCGCGATCACGATGTGTGTCTCGTTGATCCGGTCCACGTCGTGCCAGCGGGCCGAGTACAGCCGCGGGGTGAGTTCGCTGTAGACCGTCTCCTGGGCGCCGGTCGTGAGGTTGACGCGGTTGACGACGTTGCGCGTGCAGGGCTCGCCGCCGACCGGTTCGCAGATCTCGTTGCCGTAGTGGTTGGCGGCGACGTACTCGACGGTGTAGCGGGTGCCCGGGACCGGGTCCACGTCGAAGTACACGCGATAACTGTCGTCGTAGTACACGAGTGTCCCGTTCGGGAGAAACGCGGCCAGTTCGGCCCGCTCGTCGGTGACGTAGAAACCCTGCGTGGCGACGACAGAGAGGTTCCGATCGGTCCGGGCGACGGCCCGGGAGACTCTCGCGGTCGACCAGTTCGTTCCCCGGACGCCGCCGTCTCGTGCCCGGTCGAACCGCGATTCGAGGTCGACGTTCAGCCGGCCGGTCGTGCGGACGGTCCCGTCGTCTCCCGTCGGGGCTGCCTGGGCGTTCGAGCCAGCACCGAGCCCCTCTGTGGTCCCGTAGCTGTAGCCGACGGCGGAGACGGCCAACAGGAGAACGGAGACGAAGAGTACACGGACGACGCGGCGTCGACGGCTCATCTACGTAGTCGCATGCGGGTCCGAGTAAAGGGTCTTGTGTCGCTTGTACCAGTGACCGACCGCTCAGTTCTCGTCCCACTCGGCGCGACACTGCTCGTCACAGAAGTGCGCTGTCTGGACGTTCCCGTCTTCGACCCAGGTCGTGACGCGATGGGTGACTTCGTTCGCGATGGCGTCGCCACACACCGCGCAGTTGGGTGCCTCGTCCTCGTCGATATCTTCGTGGTGATCCGATGTCGGGTCGACCATCGTATCTGAGCGTCGGCGCCACCCTACTTAATCCCACATATCCGTCCCGAACACTTGGGCGGTCACCGGGAGTGAGCGGCCGTGGTACATGTCGGCACATATGTATTTATCTCGTCGACGCGCGTCCTCTCCAGTATGACTCTCGGAAGATACGTCTGGAGCGATGCGGAGAACCGGGCTCGAACCCCGGTTCGCCTCGTGGTCGGATTCGCCGTGATCGCACTCGTCGCTGTGGTCGGAACTGTCGCGGCCGAACTCTCACTGAGTATCCTGTGGCCATCGGTCCCCTTCGTGTACTACCTCATCGGGACGACGCTCGGTCTGGGGGTGGGGGCACTGGTCGGTGTCGGTGTCGTCGCTCGGTATATCGACAGACGGTCCCTGATAGGCTACGGACTCCGAGGGAGTCGGGCCTGGTGGCGAGATCTGGGTGTCGGTATCGCCCTCGCAACGACAGCCGTGGCTGTCGGAGTCGGTATCGGACTGGTGAGTGGGTGGGCTATCGTCACGGACACAATCGTTGCGGCGTCGGGCGGGTTCGTGCTAGCGATGCTCGCCTCCCTCGCGCTGTTCGCGATCGTCGGACTCTACGAGGAACTTGTCGTACGCGGGTTCGTGCTCACGAACATCGCCGAGGGTCTCGTGGGATACGGTTCGGCAGTTGCGGCCACTGTCGCTGTCGTGGCTTCGAGCCTCCTGTTCGGCGCCATCCACCTGGCGAACGCGAACGCGTCTCCCGTCGCGGTGGCCGGGGTCGCTGTCATCGCCATCACACTCGGGGTGAGTTACGTGCTGACCGGACGGCTCGGACTCGCTGTCGGATTCCACGCCGCCTGGAACACGGCGATGGGTGTCCTGTTTGGATACCCAGTAAGCGGCTTCGAGGCGCCTGCTAGCGTCTTTGTCGTAGATTCGATCGGCCCCGCGATCTGGACCGGCGGCGCGTTCGGTCCCGAGGCCGGCCTGCTGGGTGTGCTCGCGGCGGCCGTCGGACTCGTGGGAGTCGTCGCCTACGCCAGACTCGTCGAGGGACGGGTCGGCATCCATCCCGATCTATTCACTGCCGAACTTCGCGGAGGGAGTGAGGAGAGCAGTCCCGTCGAGAACATCCGGGGAGAGAGGCCGACCGACGGAGACCTGACTGTCAGTTACGAGTCGGGCGTGGATTCGAATCGATAACCGCGCGGGAGTTCCACCGGTGCCGGGTCAGCGATCTCTGGTAACACTCTCGCCCGGCGTCGTCGTCGCCCCGGTCGAGAGCACGACGCCGGCGTTGAGGCTCGTGTTGATCGCCGTCTTGACTCCGTCGCCGGCGACGACACCGAACTTCCGTCGCCCGGTCGACACTCGTTCTCCTTTCACCGTCATCCGCACGTCGGCCCCGTCGTGGCGGAGGTTCGCCACCTGCGTGCTGGCGCCGAAGTTGACATCGGTGCCGAGGACGCTGTCACCCACGTAGGAGACGTGCGGGACGTTCGAATCCCGACCGACGACCGAGTTCTTGATCTCGACGCCGTGGCCGATATGAGCGTTCTCGGAGAGCAACGTCGCACCGCGAACGTAGGCATTGGGACCGACCGTCGCGCCCGAGCGGAGCAGTGCCGGCCCCTCGATCACGACGCCGGGTTCGACGACGGCGCCCTCCTCGACGACGACGGTCCCCCGGAGGTCGGCGTCACCGCGAACGTCGCCGTCGATCCGGCGGTCCATCGCGGCCAGTTTCCACTCGTTCGCCGCCAGCAGTTCCCAGGGGCGGCCAACGTCGAGCCAGCGGTCGACCTCCACGGCGGTGACGGTCTGTTCCGCGATGACCCTCGCGAGCACGTCGGTGATCTCGCGCTCGTCACGGTCGCTGAGTGGTACCTCTAGCCACTCCCTCGCTTCGGCCGGGAACACGTACGCGCCGGCGTTCGCCAGGTCCGTCGGCGGATCGGCGGGCTTTTCGACGATGTCGGTGACGGTGTCGCCCTCGGTCGAGAGGACGCCGTAGTTGCTCGGATCGTCGACCCGGTAGGCCGCCACGGACGGCGCCGCGTCGAACAGCGCGGTCAGGCTCGCCTCGTCGTAGAGGTTGTCGCCGTTGAGGACGGCGAAGGGGCCGTCGATGTACTCGCTGGCCGCGTCGACCGCGTCGGCCGTCCCGAGTTGCTCCGTCTGGACGGCGAACGACACCGGCACACCGCCGTAGCTGTCCCCGAAGTACGAGCGCACGTCGTCGGCCTCGTACCCGACGACGAAGATCAGTTCGTCGGCGCCGGCGGCGATCGCCGTATCCGCCGTGTGTGCCACGAGCGGGCGGTCGGCGACCGGGAGCATCGGCTTCGGCGTGTTGGCCGTCAGCGGCCGCATCCGGGTCCCTTCGCCGGCTGCCAGAATCACTGCTTGCATACGGGGCGACTCGCCCGGTCATCGAAAATAGCTGTCGCTCCCTGACGACCCGTCTGGCGTGAGTCGGCGGCCTGGACCGGACCTGTCGGTCGGCGGTCGACGCCTCGTGAGAATGTGCTCGGTAGGGGATTTGAACCCCTGTCCTCGGCTGTCTTCCTCGCGGAGGGTGACTC
Source organism: Haloarcula pelagica (assembly GCF_030127105.1). NCBI lineage: Archaea > Methanobacteriati > Methanobacteriota > Halobacteria > Halobacteriales > Haloarculaceae > Haloarcula > Haloarcula pelagica. The sequence continues at coordinate 3,303,697 of NZ_CP126161.1, forward strand.
CGTGAGCCGAAAGGCCAAGATGATTGGCCGGACTACACCAACCGAGCGCATCCTACTGTATCGGGTGCTCCGTTTTAATCCCATCGAAACGCCGGCTCCCTGTGGCGCCGTCTCACTCCGGGACGGGCCGCCGATCGTCGGCGATCAGCACCACTCGACACCGAGCACGTCGATGCGGGCACCACCCGTCTCGCTCGGACGTGCCCGAACCGTCCACCCGTGGGCTTCGGCGACGCTCTCTACGATCGCGAGCCCGAAGCCGGTCCCCGTCTCGCTCGTCGTAAATCCCTGGTCGAACACCGCGTTCGCGTCGGTGTCCTCGAACCCGACGCCGTCGTCGGCGACGAAGAACCCGCCCGCCGACCCCTCCGGGTCGAAGCGATCGACGGTGATCGTTATTTCGGCGTCGTCGACGCGGCCGTGTTCGAGACTGTTGCGAAACAGGTTCTCGAACAGCCGCTGGAGCCGGCTCGGGTCGGCCTCGATATCGCCCAGCGTCCCGACCGACAGCGTCGCGTCCGCCGTTCCCACGGTCCCCCAGGCGCTCTCTGCGATCCGGTCGAGCGAGACACGCTCTCCGTTCTGGATCTGTTTGCCTTCGCGTGCGAGCGTGAGCACGTCGGTGATGAGTTCGTCCATCCGGTCCAGCGCGCCCGCGATCGCTTCCAGATGCTCGCTGTCACACTCCTCGGTGAGGACGGTCGTCCGCCCCATCGCCACGTCGAGCGGGTTTCGCAGGTCGTGGCTGATCGCGCTGGCGAACTGTTCGAGCCGTTCGTTTTGCCGTTCGAGCGCGTCACGGTCGGCAACCCGGTCGCTGATGTCCGTGATCGTCCCGACGTGGTACTGCCGGTCGCCGACAGTGATCGCTGTGGTGTGTGTCTCGACCGGCAACTCCGTCCCGTCCGATCGACGATGTGTCGCCTCCGCACGCCGTGTCTCGCCGACCGCGAACGACGCCCAGTACCGTTCGAATCGGTCGGGGTCGACGGTGGGATTGACCTCCCAAACGGGCGTGTCCAGGAGAGACTGCGGTGACTGATCGAGCAAGTCGGCGTAGGTCGGGTTGACGTAGCGAAACTGCCCGTCGGCGGCGTACAGCGCGACGCCGACACCGACGCCGTCGACGATCTTCGCGAAGAGTTGCCCGGTCTCGCTCGCCTCGTCGGACAGCAGATCACTGACCCGCTCCCGGAGCCGTCGGTCGTACTCGGGCAGGTCCCGCGGGAGAAACGCCGTGACGCCGGCGTCGACGGCACGACTGGCGAGTTCGCTGTCACCCGTCTCCGGGGTGAGAACGAACGCGACCGTCGGGCGGCGCTCTCGAACGGCCTCGAACAGCTCCAGCCCGTCGTCGTCCCCGATGTCGTACTCGCTGACGACACAGTCGACACCGTCGAGAGCCGACACCGCGTCGGCGAGCGTCGCTGCAGTCGTCACTTCTCCGGGCAGTGTCCCGGCCCGCTCGCGGTCGCGCCCGACGTACAACACCGACGCGTCGGTCACGTGGCAACCCACATGTGGGGACATTAGGAAGTAACGGTTATAAATAACCGGTAGCGGCTCCGGGAGTCGAGTCGGCCTACTTGCCCTCGAACTCGGGGTCCTCGTCGCCGAAGAACGCGTTGATCCCCTCGTGGACATCCTCCGAGTTCACGACGTGGCCAAAGCCCATCGACTCGACTTCGAGGCCGGCCTCGTGGTTGTCCCAGCCTTTGTGCATCGCGCGCTTCGTGAACCGCTGTGCGAGTGGCGGGCCGCGTGCGAGCTTCTCGGTGTACTCGAGTGCGGCCGCCTCGAACCCGTCGGGCTCGTACACTTCGTTGACGAACCCGTAGTCCGCCATCTCCTCGGCTTCGAAGTGGTCGGCGGTGAAGATGATCTCTTTCGCCCGGCCCATGCCGACGATGCGCTGGAGGCGCTGGGTGCCGCCCCAGCCCGGGAGGAGGCCAAGATCGAACTCGGGCTGTCCGAACTCCGAGCGGCTCGTCGCGACGCGGATGTCCGCACAGGTCGCCAGTTCCATGCCGCCGCCGAGACAGTAGCCGTCGATGGCGGCGACGACCGGCATCTCGATCTCTTCGAGGCGACCGAACGTCGACTGCCCGCGTTTCGAGAGTTCGACCGCGCCGAACGGGTCGGCGCCGCCGCCGGCGATGCTCATGAAGTCCGCGCCTGCGGAGAAGGCCTTCGATCCGGCACCCCGGAGCAGGACCGCACGCACGTCGTCGTCGCCTTCCAGGAGGTCGATCGCCGCGTCGAGTTCGTCGATGAGCTCCAGGCTGATGGAGTTCATCTGCTGGGGACGAGACAGCTCGATCTGTGCGACCTTCTCGCCGGGGTAGGTGACCTCGATCGTGTCGAACGTGGGCGTCCCTTCGTCGCCCTCACCGTCGTAGAACCCGCCTTCCTCGACGACCGTCGAGAGGTGATCGAACGGTTCGTACCGCGGATGCCCGGACTCCTCGTAGGCGGATTCGAGTGCGTCGGCGAGCTTCGCGACGCCGTACTCGTCGGCGAACTTCGCCGGCCCCTTCGGCCAGCGCCCGCCGAGTTTGACAGCGGTATCGATCTCTTCGGGGGAGGCCACGTCGTCACCGACGAGATACGCGACCTCGTTTGCTAGCACCGCCAGCAGACGCTCTTTGACGGCCTCGCTGAACAGATCGTCGTCCATCGGGACATCGGCGCCCTCGCCGTCCTCGTAGTCGTAGAAGCCCTTCCCGGACTTCTTGCCGAACTCCTCGTTCTCGACCTTCTCGACCATCATCGGGCACGGCTCGTAGCGGTCACCCGCGACCTCGTGCATGTAGTCGAGGACGTGGTAGCCGACATCGATGCCGACGTAGTCCGAGAGTTCGAAGCTCCCCATCGGGAGGCCGATGTCGAACTTGGTCGTGGCGTCGACCTCCTCGATGGTCGCGACGCCGTCCTCGACGAGCCACGCGGCCTCGTTCATCAGCGGCACGAGGATCCGGTTCACGATGAACCCGGGCACGTCCTTGCGGACCCGGACGGGCGTCTTCCCGAAGTCTTCCGCGAGCTCCTCGATCAGGTCGAGCGTCTCCGGGGCTGTGTGTTCGCCCGAGATGACCTCGACGAGGTCCATCCGGATCGGCGGGTTGAAAAAGTGCATCCCGCAGAACTGTCCCGGTCGGTCGGTCACTTCCGAGAGCTTGGTGATCGAGAGGCTGGAGGTGTTCGTCGCGAAGATGGCCTCGTCGGGAGCGTACTTCTCGACCTCGTCGTACACCTCTTCCTTGACCTCCATCTTCTCGGGGACGGCCTCGATGACCACGTCGGCGTCACCAACCGCGTCCTCGACATCGACCAGCGGTGTGATCCGATCGAGCGTCGCGTCGGCCTCGTCCGCGGAGATCTGGTCTTTCTCGGCGAGTTTGTTCAACGACCACTCGATGTTGTCGTAGCCGTTCTGGACGAACTCGTCTTTGATGTCGCGCATCCGCACGTCGTAGCCGGCCAGCGCCGCGACTTCGGTGATCCCGTGGCCCATATTGCCGGCTCCCAGTACCGCGATCGTCTCGATGTCCTCGAAATCCATGACGTGTACTCACACTGTCGGCCCACGTTTCAACGTTTCTCTCGTCCTGGAACTCCGGCGGAGTTCATTCCGCTCCGACCACGCCTTTTAACCGGGCGTCGCTGTTAGTGGCGGCTATGATGGGTGCCATGCTCCCGTCGGCCGAGGGTTCGCCCGTCGCATCACTCGCCCGCCGTCACGTGGCGTGTCGCTGTTGCCGGTAGCGCCCGCCGTTCGCTGCTTCTCCCCGGACCGGCACCCGATCGAGTCGACACCCGAACCGACACACGCCACACTATGCTCGACACACTCCGCGACGACGTTCGCACCGCACTCGCCAAAGACCCCGCCGCCAGGAACGCCATCGAGGTCGTCCTCACGTATCCGGGCCTCCACGCGGTCTGGCTGTTCCGGATCGCACACGCCCTCTCCGAGCGGGAGTTTCACCTCGCCGCACGGCTGCTCTCGCACGTGACCCGACTGCTCACCGGCGTCGAGATCCACCCCGCCGCAGAGATCGGCGACCGACTGTTCATCGATCACGGGATGGGGACGGTCGTCGGTGAGACGGCCGAGATCGGCGACGACGTGTTGCTGTACCACGGTGTCACGCTCGGTGGGGCGTCGATGCGCCGCGAGAAGCGCCACCCGACGCTGGGCGACGACGTAACCGTCGGCGCGGACGCGACGCTGCTGGGACCGATCACGGTCGGCGACGGCGCGACGGTCGGCGCCGGTTCGGTCGTCGTCGAGGACGTTCCACCGGGGACGACCGTCGCCGGGAACCCGGCGAAACCCGTCGACGACGCCGACCGGCCCACCGGCGAGTCGCCACAAACGGCCGACTGCTGGCAGTCAGGTTCATCCGTTCCGGGCAACTACAGGCGCTCGATGAGCGACGACCCTCACGAGCAGTTGCGGTCGGACGAGTACCTCGGGCCGCTGGTCGAGCGACACGGGGCTCTCACGCTCGACCCGGCGGAGAACCTCTTCGAGCGGCTGGTGACCTCGATCCTGCGCCAGCAGGTGTCGATGGCGTCGGCGGCGGCGACCAGGGAACGGCTGTTCGCGGCCATCGAGGTGACGCCCGCAGGCGTCCAGGCCGCGGCCGACCAGACGCTGAAAGACGCCGGTCTCTCCCGCCAGAAGACCCGGTACGTCAACGCCGTCGCCGACGCGTTCGCCGAGGAGGGCTACTCGCGGGATTACTTCGCCGACATGTCCGACGAGGCGATCCGCGAGGAGCTGACGGCCATCACCGGCGTCGGCGAGTGGACTGCCGAGATGCAACTCCTGTTTTCCTTTGGCCGGCCCGATGTCTTCCCGGTCGGTGACCTCGGGATCAGAAAGGGGTTCGAACGCGTCGTCGGCGACGGCTACACTCGGTCTGAGATGACAGCGTTCGCCGAGCGGTGGGCCCCCTACCGGAGCTACGCGAGTCTCTACCTCTGGCGTGTCGAGGAGGATATCGCCGACAGCGTCGCCGAGGTCACCGACGAGTGATCACTCCTCGGCGTCTTCCTCTTCCTCTTCGATGTCGAGGTCCGGTTCGTCGTCGGCCCGGCGGGTCACGTCGACCTGGTAGTGTTTGAGGATGTCCCGGCCCAGCAACAGCGGGTAGTCCATGTGCGATCGGTCCTCGACGCTTGCGGTGACCGTGTGTTGTGTCCCGCCGATCCCGACCACGAGGTCGACGACCGGCCGCGAGCGCCCGCCCTTGACGCTGCCGGATTTGATGTTGACGATGTCGAGGATCGGGCCGGTCCCGATCTCGGCCGCCAGCCGCGTGTCGATGCTGGTCCGGGTCGCGCCGGTGTCTGACTTCGCCAGGATGGTCTTTGCCCCTCTCGTCCCGGTGACGACGACCTCTTCGATGTAGCCGACGACGATGGTCTCGGAACTCCGCTCGGTGGTCTCGCGGGGCATACAGGCCGGCCGGGAGTCGTCCAGCGTCCCCTGGAGCCGCTCGACCTCGCTGTCCGGGACGCTCCCGCCGGCACGCTCGATCGCCAGTTTCGCGATGTAGGGTGCCGGACTGATCCCGGTCGCTTTGAACAGCCCCCGGAAACCGGCGGTCGGGTTGACTTCGAGGACGTAGTAGCCGTCGTCGCCCTCGACGATGTCGACCCCGGCGTAGTCGAGTCCCACGGCATCGGCGGACCGTCGGGCGATCGAGCGGACTTCATCGGAGAGCTGGCCGGTCATGTCCTCGACATCCCCGCCCAGCGCCACGTTCGTTCGCCACTCGCCGTCCGGCGCGTAGCGGTTCATCGCGCCGACGATCTCGTCGCCGACGACGTACACGCGGAGGTCGTGGTGGCGGTCGGTGTCGTGATCGATGAACTGCTGGAGGAAGGCGTGGCGGTTCCCGATCTTCGCGTTCACTGGGTCGTCCAACTCGACCATCCAGGTCCCGCCGCCGTGGGTTCCGATGGCGGTCTTGTACACCGCTCGGTGACCGAACTGCTGGCGTTTCTTGTTCAGCGTGTCGTTCGACAGCGCCATCACGGCGTCCGGGATCGGGACGTTCTCCTCGGCCAGCGTCGCGGCGCTGGCGAACTTGTGAAGCGCCGTCGTCGCTGCGATGGGTTCGTTGAGCATCGGTGCCTGCTTCGCGAGGGTCAGCGCGAGGCCGACCCCCTCGGTCGGTTCCTCGTCACTAGAGAGCAGCAGTCGATTGGCGATGACATCGACGGCTGGATCGAGACGCATCTCGCCGTCGGTCACGTCGATCGTCGTGTTTTCCGCCCGCAGCCACTCCGTCCCGTATCCCATCTCGTCGGCCGCGTTCAGAATCGCCTTCGTCTCCTTGCTCGAATGGAGGCTCAGTACGCCCAGTGTGATATTTTCCTCGCTCATACTGGAGCCTTCTCACCCCCGTCGAAAAATGGTTCGGTCGGGGGTGGACCCGAAGACGTGACGATGACGGTACGTCCGGACGTGACACGTTTATACAGCCGCCCGCACTCGTATGGGCATGGACGAAGCCGACCCGTTCACGTACGACGGTGGCCGGGTCGATCCCGGCGAGACGCAGAACGTCCGCTACACCGTCAGCGAGACGTACATGGGTGATCCGGTTCGGCTCCCGGTGACGATCGTCAACGGCGACCGTCCCGGCCCGACCGTCTTCCTCTCGGCGGCGGCACACGGGGACGAACTCAACGGGATCGAGGTCGTCCGGGAGGTCGCCCACGAGTGGGACCACACCGATCTGGCGGGGACGCTGGTCTGTCTCCCGGTGTTGAACGTCCCCGCGTTCCTCGCCCAGGAGCGATACCTCCCGATCTACGATCGGGACCTCAACCGATCGTTCCCGGGCGACCCCGACTCGACGAGCGCCAAGCGGATGGCCCATCAGGTGTTCCGGAACTTCCTGGCGCCGTGTGATCTCGGCTTGGACTTCCACACGTCGACGCGCGGTCGGACGAACATGCTCCACGTGCGCGCCGACATGACCGACCCGGACGTAGCGCGGGTCGCCAATTCGTTCGCGTCCAACCTCGTCATCTCCTCGGAGGGGCCGTCCGGATCGCTCCGCCGGGAGGCCAGTGCCGCCGGCGTCCCCTCGATCACGATCGAGATGGGAGAGGCCCACCGGTTCCAGCGTTCGTTGATCGACAGCGCGCTCGACAGCGTCCGGTCGGTGCTCGCGGAGTTTGGCCTCCTAGAGAGCGAGGTCGTCCGGTGGCCGGGCTGGCGGACCGTCATCGAGAACGGCACCGACGACAAGACCTGGATCCGGGCCGACGCCGGTGGCCTCGTGGATATGCACCACGAACGGGGGGCGCTGGTCCACGACGGGGAGACGATCTGTACGATCACCAATCCGTTCAAGACCGAGACGACCGAGGTCAGGGCACCGTTTACGGGATTGCTCGTCGGTGTGTTGGAGAATCCGCTCGTCTACCCCGGCAACCCCCTCTGTCACCTCGTGAGCCTGGACGAGCGGACCCGCCGGGCACTCGAACGGTCCGAGCGGGACGCCGAGACGGCCTGAGGATCCCGTCGACCCGTTACTCCGACGACCACAACCGCTGTGTGTCACTCCCACGGGACGCGATCAGCGTGTTCTCGACGAGCGTGATGATCGCACGCCGGAGCCGTTCTGTCACTGCCTGGTCGGAGATGTCCAGCGAGTCGCCCAGTTCCTTCGTCGAGTACTCCCGCGGGATCGCGTAGTACCCCTCGGTGACGGCCTTGATGAGCGTCTCACGCTGGCGCGGCGTGAGTCCGTAGTGTGCGCCCGTCCCCGGCCTCGTCGGGTTGTAGACACACAGCAACTCGACGGCGACGGATGCGTCTTCGCTGGCGTCCTCGAACGCCGTGAGGGCGTCGTGATCGGGAAACGCGATGTGGAACAGCCAGTCACTCCCCGAGAGGCGGCCGTCGAGACACTCCCCGTCGGCGGCACGGACGGCGGCGAACAGCCCGTCCGCGGACGGCTCCCAGTCGATGGCGTACAGTGACCGGTCGCCGTCGGAACACACCTCGACGATCTCGTCGACCGTCGAGTGAGCTTCCAGTGTCTCGATCGCCCTGGACCGGTGTCGACGCTCGATCCACACGAGCGGCACTTGTGTCTCGGCGATCGGAACCACCCGTTCGAGAACGACCGGTGGGCCGGTCCCGGCAGCCAACACCCGTCCCAGCGCCACTGCACCCACGGGGACACTCACGTCGGCGACAACTGTCATTCTGCGTGTCAACATACTCGTCGCGTCGCGGTTATAACAGGGATGCATGGTAGACCAACCTCGCGTGCATGGTGGACCATGGTTACCGGCAGGCCTATTACCACCTCAACCGTAGCTCCACAGTAACCCGTGGAAATTGACACCTCCGCCACAAGATGGATATGCCCGCCCCATCGAATCGTCGGGTACGTAGCCCGGCTGTCGATCCATGTCTGAGGACCAACCAGATTGGTCGGCGGTGACATCGGCCAGCGAGTTCAACGACGCCCTGACGGCGTTGCTTCGGACAGCAGCGGCAAACGGTGTCGATGTCTGTGGTGCCTGGGAGTGTCGCCCGCTCGACGACGCCTCGGACTGGGAGGCGATGATCGTGGAACTCGCCGACGAGGACGAGTGACGACGATGGTCGAAGGGACATCGCCGTCGATCCGACTCGTCGAAACGATCGCGGATATCGAGGGCGTCGATCCGATCGAACTCGATTTCGTCCTCGCGGAGGCGATCGATCCACACGCTCTCGACGCCCTGCTCGACCACGACGGGGAGCCGATCGTCGTCGAGTTTACCGTGGGCGGCCACGAGGTGGTCGCGACCGACACGGAGCTCCGGGTCGACGACTCGGTCACGGTCCTGTTGGACTGAACGGTCGCGGGGTTTCTCGGCGATATCGTCAGTAGGCGAACGTCTTCGGTGCGACATCCGGCGACCTGCGTACAGGGTAGTAACTACTATTTGTCCCCGGACTAACCCCCCAGTGTATGAGTCAGTCTTACAATCGCGGCACCGTCGAGGACTTCGGACGGTGGCGGGAGTTCACGGCCGGCATGTGGGCCTGGATCTTCCACAAGTTCACCGGCTGGGTGCTCGTGGGGTATCTCTTTACCCACATCGCCGTGCTGAGCACCTCCCTGGGAGGGGCCGAACTCTACACGAGCACACTCCAGGGGCTCGAAGCCCTGCTGATCGTCCGCTTCCTGGAGATCGGATTGCTCGCCGTCGCCGTCTTCCACATCCTCAACGGCATCCGCCTGTTGATGGTCGACCTCGGCGTCGGGCTCGAAGCACAGGACAAGAGTTTCTATCTCTCGCTGGTACTGACGGGCGCGATCGTCGTCGCCAGCGTGCCGACGTTCCTCGGGGGGCCGCTCGCATAATGGCCGAACACTACTCCTCGTTCGAGCGCGGCGGCCGTCGCTGGCTCCTCCAGCGACTCACCGCAGTGTTCCTGATCGGCGTCCTGGCGTTTCACTTCATGCTGTTGCACTTCGTCAACCACGCCGCGAACATCACCTTCGCCGGCACGCAGGTCCGGATGAGTCAGGTGGGTTACTTCGCGACGATGTGGCTGTTCCTCGTGACCGCGACGTTCCACGGCGTCAACGGCGTCTACAACGCGCTCGTCAACCAGGGCATCCAGGGAACCCAGAAGACGGCGATCAAGTACCTGCTTGTCGTCTCGGGGCTCTTGCTCGTCGCACAGGGGACCCGCGTCGCAGTCGCTATGACAAACCTCGTCTAATCCATGAGCACACAGATCGAACAACAAGAGACCGAGTCAGAGAGCGAACAAGAGGCCGAATCGGCCGTCGAGTCACCCGGTGACCGGCGCCGAGCGCAGAAGCAGCAACGCCTCGACGAACAGAAACAGGCAGAACGCGAGGAGTCGACCCTCGACGACGAGGAGACGATCACCCTGAAAGTGTTCCGCTACGACCCCGAAGTGGAGGGCAAGCAGGAACCCCGGTTCGACGACTTCGTCGTCCCGTTCCACAAGGGGATGACCATTCTGGACGCGCTCATCTACGCGCGCGACCAGTACGACTCCTCACTGACGTTCCGACACTCCTGTCGGCAGGCCGTCTGTGGTTCGGACGCACTGTTCGTCAACGGGCGCCAGCGCCTGGGCTGTAAGACCCAGATCGCCGAGCTGGAGTCCCCGGTCCGGATCGAGCCGCTTCCCCACCAGGAGGTCGTCAAGGACCTCGTCGTGGACATGGAGCACTTCTACGACCAGATGGAGGCCGTCGAACCCTACTTCGACGCCGACGAGTTGCCCGACGACGAACTCGAAGAGCAGCGCCAGAGCCGCGAGAACCGCGAGAAGGTCAAGATGTCCACGCGGTGTATCTGGTGTGGCGCCTGCATGTCCTCGTGTAACATCGCGGCCGGGGACAACGAGTATCTGGGCCCGGCGGCGATCAACAAGGCCTACCGGTTCGCGATGGACGAGCGCGAGGGCGCCGACCGCAAACAGGAACGACTGCGGATCATCGAGCAGGAACACGGCGTCTGGCGGTGCCAGACCCAGTTCTCCTGTACCGAGGTGTGTCCGAAAGACATCCCGCTGACCGAGCACATCCAGGAACTCAAGCGCGAGGCAGTGAAGAACAACCTCAAGTTCTGGTAGTCCTAAGCACGCCCACGACACAATTTCCCATACTATGTACGAACACGATGTCATCGTGGTCGGCGCCGGCGGCGCCGGCCTCAGAGCGGCGATCGCAGCACACGAGGAGGGGGCCGACGTTGCCCTCGTGACGAAACTCCACCCGGTCCGCAGCCACACCGGCGCGGCCGAGGGCGGCATCAACGCGGCACTCCGCGAGGGCGACTCCTGGGACCTGCACGCCTACGACACGATGAAGGGGTCGGACTACCTCGGAGACGCGCCGGCCATCGACACCTTCGCAAAGGACGCCCCGGAAGAGGTCATCCAGATCGAACACTGGGGGATGCCCTTCTCCCGCGAGGACGACGGCCGCGTCTCCCAGCGCCCCTTCGGCGGGATGTCGTTCCCGCGGACGACCTACGCCGGTGCCGAGACCGGCCACCACCTGCTGCACACGATGTACGAGCAGGCGGTCAAGCGGGGCATCGAGGTGTACGACGAGTGGTACGTCACGAACCTCGCGGTCACCGACCACGAGGACCCCGAGGACCGGACCTGTCACGGCTGTGTCGCCTACGACATCAAATCGGGCGAGATCCACGGCTTCCGGGCGAAAAACGGCGTGATCCTGGCGACCGGCGGGCTCGGCCAGGCCTTCGATCACACCACCAACGCCGTCGCCAACACCGGTGACGGCTGTGCGATGGCCTACCGCGCCGGCGTCCCGATGGAGGACATGGAGATGATCCAGTTCCACCCGACGACGCTGCCCTCGACGGGCGTGCTCATCTCCGAGGGTGTCCGCGGCGAAGGCGGCATCCTCTACAACGAGGACGAAGAGCGGTTCATGTTCGAACACGGCTACGCGAACAACGACGGCGAACTCGCCTCGCGTGACGTGGTCTCGCGGGCGGAACTCACGGAGGTCAACGCGGGCCGCGGGATCGAAGACGAGTACGTCCATCTGGACATGCGCCATCTGGGCGAGGAGCGCATCCTCGATCGCCTGGAGAACATCCTCCACCTCGCGGAGGACTTCGAGGGCGTCGACGGGCTGGACGAACCGATGCCGGTCAAGCCCGGTCAGCACTACGCGATGGGCGGCGTCGAGACCGACGAGAACGGCGAGACCTGTATCGAAGGGCTGTACGCCGCGGGTGAGACGGCGTGTGTCTCGCTCCACGGAGCGAACCGTCTGGGCGGGAACGCGCTGCCGGAACTGCTCGTCTTCGGCGCCCGCGCCGGCCACCACGCCGCCGGCAAGGACATGAAAGTCGCCGAGATCGAGACCGGTCCATCCGCGAAGAGCGAAGACGGCGCGGTCGAACCGCCGGTCGCCCCCGGCGCGGTCGACGCCGGGTCCGACGACGTTGTCGCCGACGGTGGCGCGGCGGCGACCCCCAAGGGCGTCGTCAAAGGCACCGTCGAGGAAGAGCGCCAGCGCGTCGAGGAGCTACTCGAAGCCGACGGCATCAACCACGCCGAGGTCCGCGCCGACGTACAGGAGACGATGACCCAGCGCGTCAACGTCTTCCGCGAGGAGGACGGTCTCAAGCAAGCCCTGCGAGAGATCAAGGACGCGCGCCGGGAGTACGGGAACGTCGCCGTCGCGGACCCCTCCCGGACCTACAACACGGACCTCATCCACACCATCGAGACGCGCAACATCCTCGACGTGGCCGAGGCCATCACCATCGGCGCGCTGGCCCGCGAGGAGTTCCGTGGCGCCCACTGGCGCGCCGAGCACCAGGAGCGGAAAGACGACGAGTGGATCAAACACACCATGCTCGCCTGGAACGACGGCGAGCCGGAACTGTACTACAAACCGGTCGTCCTCGAAGGCGACGAGGAGACCTACGAGCCCAAAGAACGGTCGTACTGAGAGCGGCGCGAACGTCCGGCCCACGAGACTGACTCACCGGGTTCGCCGCGCGGGCAGCTCTTTTATCCCTTCTCCACTGCGTAGCCCCCGGATACTCTTGGTGGCGGCGCGCGACTACCCGAGTGAGTAATGCTCGTCGCTGGCACAGTCGTCGCGGACAGCACCACCGTCGTCGACGACGGCGCAGTCGTCACGGAAGATGATCGGATCGTCTTCGTCGGGGACCGCGAGGCGGCACTGGAGCGGTACCCGGACCACGAACGACGGACCGTCGATATCGTCGCCCCGGGGCTGGTCGGCGCACACGTCCACAGCGTCCAGAGCCTCGGTCGCGGGATCGCCGACGACGAACCACTGCTGGAGTGGCTGTTCGACCACGTCCTCCCGATGGAGGCCGCGATGGACGCCGAAGCGACCCGGACCGCGGCGCTGCTTGGCTACCTGGAGTGTCTCGAAAGCGGCGTCACGACCGTGGTCGATCACCTCTCGGTCCACCACGCCGAGGAAGCATTCGAGGCCGCCGGCGAGATCGGTATTCGCGGGCTGCTCGGCAAGGTGCTCATGGACCGTGACAGCCCGGACGGACTCGTCGAAGCGACGGAGACGGGACTCGCCGAATCGGAGCGGCTCATCCGCGAGTACCACGGGGCCTTCGACGACCGGGTCCGCTACGCGGTCACGCCGCGCTTCGCCGTCACCTGTTCAGAAGCCTGCCTTCGGGGTGCCCGGGAGTTAGCCGACAGCTACGACGGCGTCCGCATCCACACTCACGCCAGCGAGAACCGCGACGAGATCGCCACCGTCGAGGAGCGGAGGGGGATGCGCAACATCGCCTGGCTCGACGAGGTGGGGCTCACGGGACCGGACGTGACGCTCGCTCACTGCGTCTGGACCGACGACGAGGAGCGCGAACTGCTGGCCGAGACCGGGACCTGTGTCACGCACTGCCCGTCCTCGAACATGAAACTCGCCAGCGGCGTCGCGCCGGTGGTCGACTACCTCGATCGCGGGATCACTGTCGCGCTGGGCAACGACGGCCCGCCGTGTAACAACACGCTCGATCCCTTCACAGAACTCCGCCAGGCCGCCCTCCTCCAGAAGGTCGACACCATCGACGCGACCGCGCTGTCGGCCCGGACGGCCTTCGAGATGGCGACGGTCAACGGCGCCCGAGCGGCCGGGTTCGACCGACTGGGCGCGCTCCGCGAGGGCTGGCGCGCCGACCTGGTCGGCCTCTCGACGGACGCCGCACGAGCGACGCCGGTCCACGACACGCTCTCGCATCTGGTGTACGCCGCCCACGGGGACGACGTGACGCTCACGATGGTCGACGGCCGTGTCGTCTACGACGACGGACACACGACTGTCGACGCCGAACGGATCAAGCATACCGCGGCGTCGCTCGCCGAACAGTTCGTCGAGTGAGCGGCCGAGGCGGCCGCTCTTCGGGAGTACACTCCGAAAGTAAGGTGGGGGTGGGTGGGGGGTGGTGGCACCAGTACGGTGCCTATCACAAAGAAAGAGAGCATCAGTAAAAAAGCTACTGGCGCTGTTATCACATCCGAGAACTGGATGCCGTGTGAGCAGCCGGCCACTGCTGTTGACCACTCGCTCGTGGTGACGGTCGACTTGCGTGGCTCACGACAGACCCTGCACGGGACCGGGTTCGAACCGGATGAAGACTCGCTGCGCTCGTCTTCCAGGGTTCGAACCGGTCAGACGATCTCGTCACTCACGGGTTCGTTCGTGACAAAAATGCGTGGGACCGGATTCGAACCGGCGGACCCCTACGGGACAGCGCCCTCAACGCTGCGCCGTTGGCCTGGCTTGGCTACCCACGCTCGCTGTCTTACTGCACTAAATCGTACCCGACGGCCCAATAAAAGCACTTTCGTTTCGTCGTCGCCCGCGGGAGAGAGTCCCATTCGTTTGAATCGGACGTTTCAAATACGACGAAGCGGCTACCAGCCTCATGGCCAAATACTCGACCGGCAACACTGGGAGCGACGCCGGCGGGAGCTGCGAACTCTGCGGTGCAGACGGCGGCGACCTCCAGACCGCGAGTGTCGCCGGCGCGACGTTGCAGGTCTGTGACGACTGCGCCCGTGACCACGGCGAGAACGACCGGACCTCGACAGGCGACAGCTCTCCCGACGACCGCGACCGCCGCAAGCGCGCGGCACAGAACGTCGCACGCGCCCACGACGCACAGCAAGCCGACCCCTCCCACTGGGAAGACGGCGCTGACTACGACGACGACCAACTCCCGTATCTCGTCAGCGGGTACGGGGAACTCGTCGTCAGCGCCCGCCAGGACGAAGGGCTCCAGACCGCAGAACTCGCCGAGGAACTCGGACTCGACGAGGCCGACGTGCTGGCCGTCGAGCAGGGCCGTGCGACCCAGGCCAACGTCGGCGGCTCCGTCATCGCCGCCCTCGAACAGTTTCTCGATGTCGAACTCGTCGAAGCGAACTGATCGACACCGGTTCCCGAAGTCTCTTTGCGTGCCGGCGCGCAACGGAGTAGCGTGACACACGACGCTGTCGTCTACGATCTGGACGGAACACTCGTCCAGCTAGCTGTCGACTGGGACGCCGTCGCGACGGCTGTCGAGACCGTCCTCCGGGAACGCGATGTCGACCCCGGGACCGGGGACCTCTGGTCGATGCTCGAGCTGTCCGCGGAGGTCGGGCACCGGGCCGCGGTCGAGGAGACGATCACCCGGTACGAACGTGACGGGGCCGAGCGGTCCGACAGGCTACCGCTGGCGGACGGGCTTCCACACGGCGTTCCGGTCGGCGTCTGCTCGCTCAACGCCGAGGGCGCCGTCCGGGACGCGCTGGACGTACACGAGATCGACCCACACGTCGAGTCGGTCGTGGGCCGGGACACCGTCGGGTCCTCGAAGCCCGATCCCGAGGGCCTGCTCCGGGTTATCGACGACCTGGACGCGACGCCGGCCGAGACGGTCTTCGTCGGCGACTCCGAACGCGACGCCGAGACGGCCCGGCGGGCCGGCACGGCCTTCGAGTGGGCGGCGGCGTTCGATCAGCGACGATATCGCGCGTAGAGGTAGACACAGATCGCGGTCAGGAACCAGATTACCGCACCGACTCTGACGGCGAACAGCGCCCGCGCTGTCCACGTCGGCAGCGTGAGCGGGATCGACGCCACGGCGACGATCGGAGAGCCGATCAGGATGGTCGTGACGAACGTCACCTGCATCACCCACCCGAAGTCGACGCCGTCCGGATCGGTGTGTTCGACTGCTGGCACGACCGGGCGTTCGTGTGGCCCCGGCAAGCCCCTTCCGGTTCGACGGCGCAGTACACCCGAAGACGTAAGCGTCAGGCGCGCCCGCCCACGGGTATGACCACCGTCCGTGACCTCCAGGAACTGGCGGGCGAGGAACCGATCACGATGCTGACGGCCTACGACGCCGCGACCGCCGAGATCGCTGACGAGACCGGGGTCGACGTGTTGCTGGTGGGCGACAGCATGGGCAACGCCGTCCTGGGCCACGAGAACACGCTCCCGGTGACGGTCGACGAGATGGCGTCCCGGGTCGGGGCCGTCGCTCGTGGGGCCGACGACGCGCTCGTCGTCGCCGACATGCCCTTCCTCTCGTTTGGCGCCGACGAGGGCGAGAGCGTCAAGAACTGCGGACGGATGCTCAAAGAGGAGGGCGCAAACGCCGTGAAGCTCGAATCCGGTCCCCACACCGTCGAACTGACCGAGCGGCTGGCCGACCTCGGCATCCCGGTGATGGCCCACCTCGGGCTCACGCCCCAGAGCGTCAACCAGACGGGCTACACCCAGCAGGCCGACGACCGCGAGGAGGCCGAATCGATCCTCGACCTCGCGCGCGAGCACGAGGCCGCCGGCGCGTTCGCGCTCGTGCTGGAACACATCCCCGCGAACCTCGCCGCGCAGGTGACCGAGGCGCTCGACATCCCGACCATCGGTATCGGCGCCGGCGGGCAGTGTGACGGCCAGGTGCTCGTCTTCACCGACGTTGTGGGGATGGCCGACGGGAGTCCGCCCTTCGCCCGGCAGTTCGGCGACGTGCGAAGCGAGATGACCGACGCCGTCTCCGCGTACGTCGACGCCGTCGAATCGGGAGAGTTCCCGGCCGACGAACACGCGAGCAGTTCCGCGGAACTGGACGACCTGTACTGAGTGGGTGGCCTGTGGGCCGCCCGGGGCACGACGATCGGACCGACCCGAATCTTTATCCGATCGTCAACTGACAAACTGGGTGTGGTTTACGAGACGGGCAACCGCACGGTCGACGACGCAGTCGCTCGGGTACTCGACGGCGAGCGACTGGACCGCACGGACGGGATGGCGCTCATCGCACAACCGGTCGAGGCACTCGCCGAGGGCGCGGACTACGTCCGTACCCAGTTGGGCGACGGAACCGTCGACGCGTGTTCGATCGTGAACGCGAAGGCGGGCAACTGCGCGGAGGACTGTGGGTTCTGTGCGCAGTCCGTCCACTTCGACACCGGTATCGACAACTACGGCTTCCTGGGGCCCGAGAAGATCCTCGAAGCCGCGAAACGCGCCGAACGCGACGGCTCCCAGCGGTTCGGCATCGTCGTCGCCGAGAAGGGCGTCTCGAAGGAACAGCGGCCCGAGGAGTGGGAAGAAGTGCTGGAAGCGATCCGCCTCGTCCGGGACGAGACCGACGTGGAGGTCGACGCCAGCCTCGGGATCCTCACCGAGGAGGAAGCCGCGATCCTGGCCGAGGAGGGGCTCAACCACTACAATCACAATATCGAGACCTCGCCGCGGTACTTCCCGGAGATCGTCGACACCCACGCCTTCGAGGACCGAGTCCACACGCTGGAAGTGGCGAAGGAGGCCGGCATGGACCTCTGTGCCGGCGTCATCCTCGGCATGGGCGAGACGCCGACCGACCGCGTCGAGGCGGCCATCGCCCTACAAGACATCGGCGTCTCGTCGCTGCCGGTCAACATCCTCAACCCGGTGGAAGGAACCCCGCTGGCAGAACGCGGATTGCCCGACATCACGACCGAGGAGGTCGTCAAGACCATCGCTGTCTACCGACTGCTCCATCCAGAGGCCCGCGTCCGCCTGACCGGCGGCCGCGAGGTCAACTTGGACACGGACGGCCAGGTGGCCGCCCTGGAGGCCGGCGCCGACGGCATCCTCACGGGCGACTACCTCACGACCGAGGGCCAGTCCGCGGCCGACGACCTGGAGATCGTCGAACAGGCGGGCCTCGAACCCAACACCGAGGCGAACGACTTCGATCCAGCGGACGTGAAAGGGCGTGACGCGGCGGAGACCGACCCCGAGACGGCCGCGGGCACCGCACAGACGAACGCAGAACTCCAATCCGACGACTGACTATGGACGACGTACGCTTCGCAGTTCTTGGCACGGGTGGTATCGGCCGACGAACGCTCGAAGTCTCTCAGCACAAGGACGGTCTGACCGCCGTCGCGGCCTGTGACCGCAACGGCGTGGCACTCGACCACGACGGCCTCGATGTCGAGGAACTCCTCGACGCGACGGAGGGCAACATCGCAAGCGGGCCTGAGGAAGATGTCGCCACCGACGGCGGCGCGGCCGCCGAACCGGTCGGATCGACCGAGGGCGTCAAACAGCACGGCGACCAGGCCGGCATCGTCGCCAGCGAGCAGGGTTCCCCGACCGAGACACCGATCGACGACGTGATCGCCGAGTCCGACGACATCGACGCCGTCCTGCTGGCGCTCCCGAACCTCGAACACGACTTCATCCCGCGGGTCGCCGAGCGGTTCGCCGAGGCCGACTACGGGGGCGTCCTCATCGACGTGCTCAAGCGCTCCCGTGTGATCGGGATGCTCGACGACCGCGAGGACCTGCTGAAAGAGTCCGGCATCACCTTCGTCTGTGGCGCCGGCGCGACACCCGGCTTCCTCACCGGCGCGGCCGCGCTCGCGGCGCAGTCGTTCGTCGAAGTCGAAGAAGTCGAGATCTGGTGGGGCGTCGGCCTCAAGTCCGGTTACGAGGACAACCGCGGGACCGTCCGGGAGGACATCGCCCATCTCGACGGCTACGACATCGAAGAGGCCCGCGAGATGAGCGAGGAAGAGATCGAGGCGCTGATCGACGAGCACGACGGCGTCCTTGAGTTCCACGACATGGAACACGCCGACGACGTGTTGCTCGAACGGGCCGGCATCTGTGACGCCGAGGATGTCCACGTCGGCGGCGTGCTGGACGTACGCTCCGACGAGAAGCCGACGACGACAACCGTCTCGGTCACCGGGACGACGTTCGACGGCGAGACCGGGACGAACACCTTCGAACTCGACGACGCGACCAGCATGGAAGCGAACGTCAACGGCCCGGCGCTTGGCTACCTGAAGGCCGGCGTCCGGAACAACCGCGCGGGCCACTACGGCGTCTTCGGCCCGGCGGATCTGCTGCCGAGCTTCTGAGTGAGGCGGTCACACACCGGGGACAGCGCTATCACGCCGCCGCGCCGACAACCGGTGTGACCGTCGACATCGAGCCGCTGACGGAGTACTGCGAGTTCGGCGAGGACCGCGTCTACCTCCTCCTGGCCATCGCTCGGGCGAAGGAAAACGAGGGGGCGAGTCACGACGTTCCGACCATCCGGAACGTCGTCGAAGACGCCGCCGGCCTCGAACGGGCGGTCGCCGAACTCGACCACGCCACCCGCCGGTTCGACGCCAGGTTCCGACTGTATCTCACGGCGAACGCGCGCGACGCGCTCGCGGCGACGTTCGTGCTCCGGCGCCGGATGGACGACTGGCTGGAAGGCCGCATCCACGGCGACGACGGCATCAGCGCGAAGTTCAAGCGGGTCGACAGCGAGTTCAAGTCCGTCCTCCAGTCGGACCGCTGTGCCGACGACTCGAACTTCGTCTTCGATCTGGACGACGCGGGCGCCGCGGACGCAGGACAGTTGCAGGCCGACCTCGCGGCCCACACCACCGTCCGGATGGTCCGGGGGACGCCCAACGGCTACCACCTCGTCACCGCGCCGTTCAACTACACCGAACTGTCGACCGATGTCGCGTACGAACACAAGACCGACGGACTGGTCTTTTGCTCGTATCTCGGCGAGTGAGACCGACAGAGCAAAGCGGCCACGGGACACGGTACCGAGCGAATGAGTCACGGGTTCGATCTCGCCGAGCGACTGCGCACCCGCGAGGACCGGGACCTCCGCCGCCACCTGGAGGTCGCCGAGCGGGTCGCCGGCCGCACGCGCCTCGCGGCCGATCCGAAGGCCCAGGCGGCGGAGTTCGACGAGGAGGCGGTGATCTTCGCGTCGAACAACTATCTCGGACTGGCCGACGACAGCCGCGTCCAGCGGGCGGCGGAACTGGGCGCCCGGACCGTCGGAACGGGTGCCGGGGCCTCCCGCCTCGTCACTGGCGACACCTCCCTCCACCGGGCGCTCGAACGCGACCTCGCGGACTGTAAGGGGACCGAACGGGCGCTGGTGTTCTCCTCGGGCTACGCGGCGAACGTCGGCACCATCGACGCGCTCGATCCCGATGTCGTCTTCTCCGACGAACTGAACCACGCCTCGATCATCGACGGCTGCCGGGTCAGCGGCGCCGAGACGGTCGTCTACGACCACTGTGACGTGGCCGACCTGCGGGCAGCGATGGACCGGCGGTCGCCGGCCGCCGACGAACAGTGGCTCGTCGTCACCGACTCGGTGTTCTCGATGGACGGCGACGTTGCGCCGGTCTCGGCGCTGTGTGATCTCACCGAGAGGTACGGCGCCTGGCTCATGGTCGACGAGGCCCACGCGACCGGCCTGTTCGCCGACGGCGGCGGGATCGTCCAGCGGGCCGGCGAGAGCGACCGCGTCGAGATCCAACTGGGGACGCTCTCGAAGACACTCGCCAGTCAGGGCGGCTACGTCGCCGGCGACGAGGCGCTTGTCGAGTACCTGCTCAACGCCGCCCGGTCGTTCGTCTTCTCGACCGGGCTGGCACCGCCGAGCGCCGCCGCTGCCCGCGAAGCGCTCCGGATCGCCCGGGAAACCGACCGGGCGGACCGGCTCTGGGACCGGGTCGAGCGGCTCCGCTCGGGGGTCGAGGAGATGGGCTACGAGGTCCTCGGTGAGACGCACATCCTCCCGGTGTTGGTCGGTGACCGCGATGACGCGCTGGCGCTGGACCAGGGGCTCCGCGAGTACGGGATCGTCGTGCCGGCGATCCGGCCGCCGACGGTGCCCGAGGGGACCGCCCGCCTCCGGGTCGCACCGATGGCGACCCACACCGACGCCGACATCCGACAGTGTCTCGACGCGTTCCGGGCGGCCGGCGAGGAGGTGGGGCTGCTGTGACCGACAGTGTGCGGGAGGCGCTGTTCGTCGTCGGCACCGACACCGGTGTCGGCAAGACCGTCCTCACCGCCGGTGTGACCGGCTGGCTCAGACGGCACGGCCACGACGCGCTCGCGGTGAAGCCGTGCCAGACCGGCTACCCGCCCGACGACGACGCGGCCGTCGTCGCCGAGGCCTGCGGGACCGAGGCGGCATCGACCTGTCTCCGTCGGCTGGAACCCGCCCTCGCGCCCGCGGTGGCCGCCGACATCGCCGACGCGTCGCTGTCCTACGAGGCGATCGAAAGCGGCGTCGCCGAAGCCGTCGCAGGCAGCGAGACGGCGGTCGTCGAAGGGATCGGCGGGCTCCGGGTCCCGCTCGCCGACGGCCGGGAGGTACTCGATCTGGTGGCCGACCTTGGCTACCCGACGCTGGTCGTCGCCCGGTCGGGGCTCGGGACCTTGAACCACACCGGGCTGACCGTCGACGCGCTCCGGGAGCACGGCGTCCCGGTCGTCGGGGTCGTCCTCAACGAGTACGAGGGGGCGACGACGGCAGCGCGCACGAACCCCGACGTTCTCGAACGGATGACCGACTGTCCGGTGTGGACGCTTCCGCCGCTGGATCTCGCGGACCCGACCACGGCGGTCGACGCCGTCGGCGACTCGCTCCCCGATGCGGCGCTGCACGGCGAGTAGAGCGCGGGACAAAGGGTCGAATGGGGGTGGATAGCCCCCAGCGTGTGACACTACGGAGCCTCTCGGCTCCGGACGGAGATACGGCTGGGAATCGTATAAGTATACGGTCCGTTTCGACTGGAGATACCTACGAGACGGTCCCAAACTGCGTATCAGGTGGTCAGGGACGCGCAGCCGAAACGGGGGATCACTCCAGGGAGAGGACGGTTTCGAGGTCCACGCCGTCGACCAGGAGTTCCTCCATCCGCTCGACCGTCGACTCGTCGCGGGTCCGGCCCGAGCGGAGCACGTCCTCCAGCCGATCGATCGTCCGCCGGGTGTCCGACTGGACGAGCAACACCGGCACGTTCTCCTCCTCGGCACGGCCCAGGACGGCACTGGCCGGCCGGAACCCGCCGGTCAGCAGGAGGGCCTTGATCCCCGACGCCTCCAGGGCTGCCGTCTGGACCTCCGATCGGTCCCCGCCGGTGACCATCACCGCGTCGCGCGTCCGGCGGAACTGATCGAGCGCGCTGTTGCCGCCCATCGCCCCGACCGAGAACCGTTCGACGTGTGCGTCGAGCGAGGCGTCCGTCGTCAGCACGTTCGCACCGACGCTCCGGGCGAGGTCCTCGACGGTGACACCGGCCAGTTCCTGGACCCGCGGGAGCGACCCGTACACCGGGACGCCTCTGCCTTCGAGGAACGGGAGCACGTCGTCGACGAGTTCGCCCATCGCGGTGTCGGTGACGCCGTTGAACAGCACGCCGGCCAGGCGGTCCCCGATGGTCTCTGCGGCCGCCAGCACCTCGTCGGCGTCACCGGGCGTCGCGTAGCCACAGACCAGCAGGACGCGTGCGTCCATCGCCTCGGCGATGTCGATGTCGGTCAGATCCACGATCCCGCCCGTATCGAGGCGGTCGCTCCCCTCGACGACCATCAGGTCGGTCTCGGCCGAGAGGGCCTCGAAGTTGTCCAGTACCCGCGTGCGGAGTTCCTCGGGGTCCTCGCGGCCGCGGATCGCCTCCTGGATGAACGTCGGGGAGTAGACGATCGGCTCCATCTCGTGCATCTCCGCGTCCAGATCGAGCAGGGAGCGCGCGAGCATCGGGTCCTCGTCGCGGGTCTTCCCGACGGCGCTCTGGAGGCGTGTCCCCTTCGGTTTCATGTAGCCGACCTCGTGGCCGGCGTCGTGTGCGTGTTTCGCGAGCGCGAGCGTGATCGCGGTCTTGCCGATACCTTCCTCCGTAGACGTGACGAGCAGCGTGTTCTGGTCGGTCATAGTTCGTCCTGGTCGAGGGTGAGTCGCAGGTCGACCGCCTGCACCCCGTCAGGGGTCGCGACGAGTGGGTTGATGTCCAGTTCGACGATCGCCGGGAAGTCCGTGACGAGCTGTGAGAGCCGCTGGACCGTCTCGACGAGGGCGTCCTCGTCGACGGGCTCTCTCCCGCGGGCGCCGCGCAACAGCGGCGCCGAGTCGATGTCGTCGAGCATCTCGCGTGCTTCGGGCTCGCTCACCGGGGCGACCCGTACAGTGTTGTCTTCGAGCACCTCCACGAAAATACCACCGAGGCCAAAGAGCAGGAGGGGACCGAACTGCGGGTCCCGATTCATTCCCAGGATGGTCTCGGTCCCCGAGTCGAGATCGACCATCTCCTGGACCTGAACGCCCAGCACGGTCGCGTCCCGCTGGTAGTTGCGGGCACGGACCACGAGGTCCTCGAAGGTGTCCCGCACGTCTTCAGGGGAGACGCCGACCTCGACGCCGCCGATGTCGGACTTGTGGAGGATGTCCGGGCTGACGATCTTCATGACCACGTCGTCGCCGATCTCCTCGGCGATCGCCTCGGCGTCACCGGGCGTGGTGACCACGTCGCCCCGGGGCGTCGGGATGCCGTAGGCGTCCAGCAGTTCCATCGCCTCGACGCCCAGGCGGTTGGTGTCCCGGCGACTGGCGGATTCGAGAATCTCGCGGGCGCGCTCGCGGTCAACGTCGAAGGTCGCCGGGTCCTCGAACTCCCGGTCCCGGATGCCCCGGTACTCGTTGAGCACGTCCAGGCTGTCGACGGCCCGCGCCGGGTCGAAGTAGTTCGGGATGCCCGCCTCGCTCAGCACGTCCTGGCCCGCGCCGACGGACTTCCCGCCCATCAGGGTCGTCGCGATGGGAACGCCCGCTTCCCGTTGTTTCTCGACGACGACCTCGGCCAGTTCCTCGAACGAGAGGACCGCCGTCGGGCAGGCGACCACGACGGCCATCGAGACGTTGTCGTCTTCCAGGACCGTCTCCAGGGCGATCTCGAACCGCTCTGCGGGGGCGTCCCCGATGATGTCGACGGGGTTGTAGATGTTGGCTTCGTCGGGCATCATCTCGCCCAGCCGGTCCAGGGTGGCGTCCTCGAACTCCGCAAGCGAGAGGTCCGAGTCGCCGACGGCGTCGGTCGTCATGACGCCCGGGCCGCCGGCGTTGGTGACGATGGCGATCTCCTCGCCGTCGGGGAGTGGCTGGCCCGACAGGATCTGTGCGTAGTCGAACAGTTCCTGGACGGACTCGACCCGGACGGTGCCGGCCTGTTCCAGGCCGGCCTCGTAGGCGCGCTCGGAGCCGGCCATCGCCCCGGTGTGTGAGGCGGCGGCGGTCGCCCCGGCGTCGGTCCGGCCGGACTTGACGAGTACGATCGGCGTGTCCTGGGTCACTTCACGGGCCGTCCGAATGAACTCCGTTCCGTCGCTGATATCCTCCAGATAGCCCAGGATCACGTCCGTCTCGGGGTCCTCGCCCCACTCGGCGATGAAGTCGCCCTCGTCCAGGATCGCCTTGTTCCCCAGCGAGACGATGTCCTTGAATCCCACGTCCCGTTCCGCGGCCCAGTCGAGGACGGCGGTGACGAAGGCCCCGGACTGGCTCATGAAGGAGATGTCCCCTTCGGTCGCCATCTCGTTGCCGAAGGTTGCGTTGAGCCCCTTCGGCGTCGACATCACGCCGAGGCTGTTGGGGCCGACGAGGTTGAGGTCGTACTTCTGGGCGGCCGCCCGGAGTTCCCGCTCGCGGGCGGCGCCTTCGCTGCCGGTCTCCCCGAACCCGGCGGTGATGACGACGACGTTCTTGATCCCGGCGGCGCCGGCGGCCTCGATCGAATCGACGGCGACATCGGGCGGTACGACGACGACGGCGACATCGACGGTCTCCGGTGACTCGACGGCGGTGATCTCGTCGTAGCAGTGCAACCCCAGGGCCGACTCCTTGTAGGGGTTGACCGCGATGACCTCGCCGTCGAACGATTCGAGCAGGTTCGACGTGATGGCGCGGCCCACAGAGCCCTCCGAGTCTGTGGCACCGATCACGGCGACTCGCTCCGGCGCGAACAGCGTCGATAGTCGTCCCATTCCTCTAGCGGGTCGTAACACAGCCTGGTGGAAATATCTGCCGAGGTGTCCCACTCGCTGAGAACTGTATCGGTAAATTCTGTACGTTAACGGGCTCGCGGGAGTGGACTCGGCGACGAGGCCCTTTTGAGGACGCTGTGCGTACGACCGTCTATGTCTGACGACGACCTGTTGGAACCGTTCCACCTCGCGGTTATCCGGAGCGTCGCCAACGAATCGAACGTCCCGGAACCGGAGCTTCGGGAGGCGCTAGAGGCACACCAGCAGACGATGCGGGACTCGCCCGGCGTCGAAGATCTCGTCTACGAGTGGCGCAAACAGTACGACGACCCGATACTCGAACGACGGCCCGAGACGTTCTTCGTCGCTGTCCCACCGACGGTCTGGGAGGAGTTCGGGGCGTACCTCGACCTGGAGGAGGACCTCCTCGCCGCGCTCGTCGCGACCCACCAGGAACAGACAGTCCGGACGAGCGGGGTCACGCTCGACGGGCTGACCGACGGGCACGTTCCGCTCGTCGTCACGCGATAGTAGCGGTCCCGTCGGCGCGACATCGCCGAAAGCGAGACCGTGGGCCAGCGATAGTTCGACGTTAGCGCCGAGCAAGCGGCCGTTAGCCGAAACTAGGGGAGGGAGTGTCGGCGATACTCGGAGTATTACAATGCGAGTCGGTGCGCTCGGAGAAGAACGATGAGAGATAGCATCACAACCGACCCGTGGAGTGGAGTCCGATGACTGCTTCGAACGGCGGAATGACCAGGCGCCAGGCGCTCGCCCTCGGCGGCGCAGCCCTGGGGAGCGTCGCCCTCGGGAGTTCGACGGTACTGGGACAGGCTGACGGCAGCAGGGAATACCGCGTCACCGTCGCGAACCTGACGCGGGGACAGCCGTTCACCCCGCCTGCGGTCGCCGCACACCAGCCGAGCGTCGAAGTGTTCGCGGTCGGTGACGAGGCCAACGAGGCGACCCAACAGGTCGCGGAGAACGGGGACCTCGGGCCGCTGCAGAACCTCATCGACGACACGAACGCGATTCGCGGCGCGGCCGTCGCCAGCGACCCGCTGGTCCCGGAAGAGGACCCCGGTGACACCGGCCTGCCGTACTACGCGGAACTGACCGTCCAAGCGGACTCCAGTGCCGCGTACTTCACGTTTCTCAGCATGCTCGTCGCGACCAACGACGGGATCGTCGGACTCGACACCGTCCCGTTCCCCACACAGACCAACGCGTCCCGGACCTACTTCGCAAACGGCTACGATGTCGGTACGGAACAGAACACGGAGCTGTTCGCCGACCTCGTCCCGCCGGCGAAGACGCTCATCCTGGGCGGGCAACCGGAGGGTGTCGCCGAGAGCGACCCCGACCTGGCCGAAGAGGGCGTCATCCGCCCGCACCCGGGGATCACGGGGGTCGGAAACCTCCCGGTCTCGGTGTACGACTGGCGCGAACCGGCCGCGCTGGTCCAGGTCGAGCGCCTCGGGTAACGTCCGGCCGACGGGGCGGTCGAAGCGTCGGGCTACGAGCCACCGTCTCGAGTGGTTCCTCTATGAGAATGATTTCTTTTGGAAACCAAAAATCGTTTTCTACTAAGACAATCTTTAAGTGAGTCTGCCGAGTAGTACGGGATGAACATGGCGACCCAAGAACACGTCCGGCGGGAGTTTGGCACAGTCGAGGAAAACGAACTCCGGCTCGACCGGGAGAAGTCCGAGCAGATCGTCACCGCGCTCAACCAGGACCTCGCGGACACGTACACGCTGTACCACCAGTTGAAGAAACACCACTGGAACGTCGAGGGGGCCGAGTTCCGTGACCTGCATCTGTTCCTCGGCGAAGCAGCCGGAAACGCCGAGGAGGCCGCAGACGAACTCGCGGAACGCGCACAGGCGCTGGGCGGTACGCCGGTCGCCGGCGGGAAGGCACAGGAGGAACACGCGACCGTCGAACCCGAGGGCCAGGATGTCTACGACATCCGGACTTCCCTGGAGAACGACCTGGCGATGTTCGGCGACGTGATCGAGTCGCTGCGAGACCACATCGAACTCGCGGAGAACCTCGGCGACCACGCGACCGCCCAGATCCTCCGGGAGATCATCGTCCAGACGGAGGAAGACGCCCACCACGTCGAACACTACCTCGAAGACGACACGCTGGTCCAGTAACGTCGTCCCGGTAGCCGCTGACCTGTCTTTTCGGAGAACGCAGAGACCAGCCTAGCGTCGGAGGTCGACGGTGAGGTCCGTGGAGATCCAGCCGTCGGTGTTCCCGTCCTCGGTGAACACGGTTCGCTCTTGGCCACAGTCAAGCGCCGTCACCAGTGGCGAGTCCGTATCGTCCGCCGGCGCGACATCGTCCGTCTGAGGTGCCATTACCGGGATTAGGCAACCCTAAAGACAAAAGGGTTTTGGTACGCCTAATCACGGACAACGACCCGACAGGCGAACTTTTGTATCCGACCCTGTTACGAGGACACATGAGTGGACGTTCCGACGAGGACATCACCGCCCTGTTGACCGACCTCGTCTCGACGCTGCGGGAGCTAGAGACGGAGGTCGAACCGACGACCGAGAGCGGACTCCCCCGTCCGCCGACACCGGAGGAACTGCTGCGCTTTACGAGCGACGTGACGATCCCGGCGGCCATCCTGATCCTGAAGACGAACATCCAGGCACTCAAGCTGCTCCGTCGCGCGCTTCGGATGGCCGAAGGACGCCCCACGTCGACGGGGTCGGCGTCCGCCGAAGTAAAAGATCGGGCGACCAAACTGAGCAAGGCGACGCTCTCCCGCCTCGACGAGGCACTCACAGACATCCAGAGTGCCGTCGAGGGCCGACCCGAAGACGAGGAGGCCCGCGAACTGCTTGCGGAGGCCCGCAAACTCCGCTCGGACCTCGAAGACCGACTCGACGAGGAGGCGCCAGAGACCAACGGCGAGGTCCCGACCGGGGACGACGAGCCCGACGACGTTGCCGTCGATGTCGAGGCCGAACTCCGATCGATCAAGGACGACCTCGACGATATCGACCCCCCTGACGACGCTTCAGACGACGAAAACGGGGACGAGAGCGACGGTGACGACGCCTGAGGGGTGACGACAGGGCGCGGTATTTTGACAGGAAATAAACATAATGTTTTATTATGATGGCTACCGATGTACAGGTAGCGATGCCGGAAACAGAGTGTCCCGGAACACGGCGTGTCGAACTGTTCGTCAGAGGGTCCCTGCCGACACCGTCCCGAAAGCGCCAGGCGGCGGTCGAGGCGGACCTCGAAGAGCTAGCGCGGCGGGGCGCCGTCGACGAGACGACCACGACCACCTGGGCGAAGCGGGTCCCGATCGAGGACTGCGGCGCTCGGACCGAGCGTGCCCGGTACAACGAGTTCGCGGCGTGGGCGCGCCAGGCAGGGGCCACCCTCGCCCCGTTTTTCGACACCCGGCTGTGTTACAGCATGCAGACCGGGGAGAAACGCGAGGAACTGGTCATGCCCGCGATGTGTGTCGCGGTCTACGAGGACGGCGACCTCACACGGGTCGCGCCCGCGACGGGCGACGACGGTCCGACCAGCATCGAGGACTGTCTCACCGACCTCGCCGCCCACGCCGAAACGGCTCAAAGGGGAACGACGACCGCCTCGACGGCTGACTGACTATGTTCGGATCGTCCACCGATACGGCTATGCTTTCGACCGACGTAGGACACTCAAAGTCCGGTGTACGATACCATGACACAATCCAGACGGGCAGCGGTGTACGTCCGTTCGCCCGCCCCAGCGGCAACTGAACAGCGCCAGGAGACGGTTCTCGCCCGGTTGCGGTCGCTCCGTGACTGCGGTGCTATCGACGACTTCTCGGTGACCTACTGGTTCCGGCAAGCGCTCGACCGCGACGGTGACCCGTCGATGCCTGCGGTGACGGAACTGGAGGCGTGGGCTGCGGACCACAGTGTCTCGCTCGCCCCCGCGTTCGGTCGACACGAACGGCACAACTGGTACACCGGGATCGACGACGCGGTCGTGCGACTCCCGGTCATCTGTCTGGCCGTCTACGAGGACGACGAACTCACGGCGGTGTACCCCCACGTCTGTGACGGTGGTCCCCGCAGCGTCGCCGACGGGATGGAGCAACTCGAAGCCCAGTGGGGCGTCGAAGTGTAGCGATCAGACGACCTATTCTGTGGCCGGATCGATCGAGACAGCCTTCAGCGGCGCCGCTCCCTCAGACCGGGTCCCACCGGTAGCCGTCCCACGGCTGGCTCTCGGGATTGGCGCTTTTCAGCCCGACCTCGGGATCGCGGAGTTCCTCGACGTAGACCGGTTCGACGGTGTCGCCGGTCTCGACCTCGTCGGTGGTCACCTGCCCCAGCGCGCGGACGAACTCGTCCGTGAGGTCCAGATCGGAGATGTCGAACTCGACGAACGCCAGCGTGTTCGGCTCGCGAACCCCCGGCGGGGTCGCCGTCGATGTGGTCCAGGTGACGACCTCGGCGGTCCGGTCCGCGAGGTCGACGCTGTCGTCCTGGGACTGGCCGCAGTCGGGACAGCGCGGGTGAGTCGGATACGAGACGTGACCGTTCGGACAGATGCCTGCTTCCAGCGTCATTCTGCGGCCTCCATGATGGTGGTGATGACACAGTTCCCGAAGCCGCCGACGTTACAGGCCAGCGCGGTCTCGGCGTCGACCTGGCGCGGGCCGGCTTCGCCGACGAGCTGTTCGTAGATCTCGACGCCCTGTGCGACGCCGCTGGCCCCGAGCGGGTGGCCCTTCGACTTGAGCCCGCCGGAGGTGTTGATCGGCAACTCGCCGTCCTTCTCGGTGGCGCCGTCCATCGCCATCTCCCAGGCGGTCCCCTGGTCGGCGACGCCGATCCCCTCCAGCTGGAGGAACTCCAGGATCGTGAACATGTCGTGCAGTTCGGCCACGTCGAGGTCGTCGGGACCGAGGCCGGCCATCTCGTAGGCCTGCTCGCTGGACTTGACGACCCCGCCCATGATCGTCGGATCGTCGCGCTCGTGGACGACGTGGGTGTCGGTCGCGCCGCCGATCCCGGAGACGACGGCGTACTCGTCTGCGATCTCGGCGGCCCGCTCCTCCGTGGTGAACAGCATCGCCGCGCTGCCGTCCGTGATCGGACAGAAGTCGTACAGGCGGAGCGGGTCGGCGATGATGGGCGACTCCAGGGCCTTCTCGACGGAGATCTCCTTCTGGAACTGCGCGTTCGGGTTGTCGACGCCGTTCTTGTGGTTCTTGACGGCGACCCGGGCGAGTGACTCCCGCGGGGCGTCGAACCGTTCGAGGTAGTGGCGTGCGGTCAGTCCCGCGAACGAGGGCAGCGTGATCCCGTGTTTGTACTCGTCGGGGTGGGTGATCGAGGCGATGATGTCGGTGGCCTCGCCCGTCGTCTTGTGGGTCATCTTCTCGCCGCCGACGAGCAGCGTCATGTCGCTGGCGCCGGAGGCGATCGACTGCCAGGCCTCGTAGATGCCCGCCCCACCGGAGGAGGAGGTCTGATCCACCCGTTCACTGTACGCCGGCAACACACCGAGATCGTGAGCCAGGGCGTTCATCACGCCCGTCTTGCCCTCGAACTCGCCGCTGGCCATGTTCGAGACGTACAGGTGCTCTACCTCGTCGGAGGCGACGCCGGCGTCGTCCAGACACTCCTCGCCCGCCTGCGTGAGCAGTTCCTGGAGCCAGGCGTCGCGTTGCCCGAACTTCGTCATCGACGCGCCGATTACTGCGACTCCCATAGCTACGTCCACTCGGGGGTCCCGTGTATTCGTTACGGTCACTCCGGTCGCCTCGCCGTGCCCTCACGCCGACGGGACGATCGCCAGCGACGGCTCCGGTGTCTCTGCTGCCGACACGAGACGGACCGTCCAGCCGTCCACCGTCCGGGTCGCGTCGCCGAACCGCGGTGGTGGCGACTGCCGCCGGAGGAGCTCGACGGCGATCGGCAGGACGATACAGTCGCCGTCGCGGTCGCGCACCCGGTAGCCGTGGAGCCCCACGCGATGGCCGCCACTGGGGGCCGGACCGATCTCGAAGTCCCGCAGGAGATCGGTCGAACGCAACACCGAGAGCGTCTCCCGAACCGGCGTCTCGGTCTCGGCGGGACCGGGCAGTCGGTCCGCGGTCGCCCGGAGCAGTTCGTACTGTCGCCTGGTCGCATAGTGGCTGTCGATGGCTTCCGCGAGGCTCTCGATCAGCAACAGCGACAGTCGGTCCCTGTCCGGCGTGGTCTCGGCGGCCTCCAGATACCGGTCCATGACCGTTCGCTGGACGCGCCCGTCCTGCCGAGACAGCGTCTCCAGCAACGCCGCGGTGATCGAGTGACAGTATTCCGGGAGGTCGTCCGCCGGGAGTCGGCTGTCCGTCGGTGACAGTCCACGGTCACAGGCGATCAGATCCTGCACCCGGACCGCGGGATCGTACCGCCTGAGTGCGGTCCGATACGCGGTCGCGACGCTCGCGGCCTCCGCCGCCGTCGCCCGCGTCGGGAACTGTAAGCCGCTGACCGGGACGGGAGAGTGCCCGGTCTTCGCACTCACGACGCGGTAAGGGCCGACGGCGACGCTTAGCTCCGCAAGTCTCGCACGGATGTCGAGCAGTGTGTGTCCGACCATCGTTAGCTCCCCACCGGTTCCCCGGCCAACAGTTCGGTCACCCGCATCAGATATCACCCAGTCGCTGGTTCTTCCGCAACAGGTAGAGGAAGTACGGGCCACCCAGGAGCCCCGTGACGATCCCGACGGGTAACTGGATCGGCGACAGGGCCAGCCGCGCACCGACATCGGCCGCCGTCACCAGCGCCGGTCCGACGAACAGACAGCCGACCAGAAGCCGCCGGTAGTCGCTGCCCACGAGGTTCCGGACGAGATGTGGAACCACCAGCCCCACGAACCCGACGAGGCCGGCGACGGCGACCGATACCGCGGTCGCGAGGATGGCGACCGCCGAGAGGCCAAAGCGAACCCGTTCGACGCGCATCCCGAGCGATCCCGCCGTCCGCTCGCCGAGCAGGAGGACGTTCAACTGCCGCGAACCGGCGACAGCGAGGCCAAGCACTAGTAGGGTCCAGGGGAGCGCCAGCCGGACATCGCCCCAGTCGGTGCTCGTCAGCGACCCCGTCAGCCAGGAGAGGGCGGTCTGGACGACGCCCGTGTTGCCGGCGAAGAAGAACAGCCCGGTCTGGAGCGAGTGACAGATCGTCGTGACGACGACGCCGGCGAGGATGAGCCGGACGGGACTGGTCCCGTTCTGCCAGGCGATGGCGTACACCAGCAGGAAGGCGGCTGTCCCGCCGGCTGCGGCCACGAACGGGAGGTAGCCCGAGAGGACCGGCAGGAGGATCAACACCGCCAGGACGGCCAGTCCGGCACCGGAGCTGACCCCCAGGATGTACGGGCTGGCGAGTTCGTTGCGCGTGACTGCCTGGAAGATGGCGCCGGCGGCGGCGAGGTTCGCACCGACCATCACGCCCACGAAGATCCGCGGGATCCGCAGCTTCCAGACGATCAGTGTCGTGTTGTCGACCTCGGGGAACGGACCGCCCAACAGGAGGTTCGCGAGCACAGACGGGTTCGCGACGACTGCGGGGTCGAAGACGGCCTCGAACACCATCCGGTCGGTCATCGCGTAGGAGCCGTAGCGGATCTGGACGAACGCGCTCACGGCCAAGACCACGAGGCTCCCGACGACGACCAGCCCGAGCTGCCTGTCCCGGAGCGACGCCCACAGCCCGACGGTGTGACCACTGCCCGTCGGCCCTCGCTGTCCCGTCCCGACCTGTGTGTCGTCGCTCATCGGACCTCAGTCGTCTCCGGTGACGATGCCGGCGATGCGGTCCCGGTCGAACAGCTGCCGGTCGCTCGTGACGGCGCCGAAGGTGTCGGGGAACAGCTGTTGGGCCGCCCGCTCGGTCTGGAAGAAGTTCTGGATCGGTCCCTGGTGGAGGAAGCCGCCGCGGTACACCCGCCCGTTCTGGACGGCGGTGAGTTCGCTGGCCACGTCGTGCTCCTCCATGAACGCGAGGACGCTATCGCGGAACTGCTCGGGCGATTTGCGTTCGTGTCCCCGGACCAGTAGGACATCGGGGTCGATCGTCAGCATCGCTTCGTAGTCGATCCTCCCGCGGTCGGAGGTGCTGAGTCCGTCGATCTCCGTTCCGGCGAGCGCGTCGGCGACGCCGAGGTCGTGCCACTGTTTCTTGCTCGTCCCCTTGTCGTTCAGCCGGTACGGCGAGAACTGCTTGGGCTGGTCGCTGCCGGCGTAGGTGAGCAGGACGTTCGGTCGGTCACCGGCCGAGGGGAGGTCGGTCTGGAGTCCGGTGATGAACTCGTCGTGGTAGGCTTTCAGCGCCTCGTAGCGCTCGCGCTCGTCGAACACCGCGGCGACCTTCTCGAAGGCCTCGTACAGCGTGTAGTAGCGGTAGTCGTGCCAACTGTCTTCCCGGCGGAAGATGAGGTTCCCGACGAACGGTGCGACGTTGTCGGTGATCTCGTCGACATCCGACTGGGTCCAGCCGAACCAGTTGACGAGCATTTTGGGGTCCATCAGATGAACGTCGTTCTCCAGCGCGTAGAACGGCTCCTTGGGGATGGTGTCCCCCAGTAGTTCGTTCTCGGTGAGCGTCGACCGATCGACGCCCACGCCGTCCAGTTCGTCGTAGACGTAGGTGTAGTACCGGTCGGCGTAGCCGATGCCGGTGATCCCGTCCGCCTGGCCCAGCGCGACGGCCATATCGGCGAAGCCGCCGTCGTAGGCGATCCAGCGCTCAGGGACGCTGTCGAAGGTGACCTCCCCGACCGGCGCCATCGAAACCGAGTACGAGTCCGCACCGGACGCTGTGTCCGTCTCCGTCGGTTCGTCCGTCGGTGTCCCGGAGTCGGTCGCCACATTCGTCGTGGTACTCCCGTCGTCGCTCCCGCTGCCCTCGGAACAGCCGGCGATAGCTCCTGTGAGTGCGATCCCGCTCGCTCGAACGAAGTCCCGTCGATCCATATTCGATTTAGGCTGGCCTAACTATCTTAAACCTTCCTAACTTTAGGCAGGCCGAAAACGATCCGGGGGTGCTGTCGGTGTCCGGGAACCCACACAAGATTCTTTACTGACTGTCTGTCAGTCTCACTCATGCAGGAAGCATGGGTCACGCTGCAGTGTCCCGATTGCGAGGAGCACTGGGAAGCACAGGTCGGCGACCTCCGGGCGCCCGACACCGACTTCGACTGTCACAGCTGTGGGGCTACGGCGCCGCTCGCGGAGTTCATGCAGACGAGCCGGGACCTCGAAGTCCTACAGGAGTTTCACTGACCGGCCGCGATACGGGTAACCGATCCGGTTTTGCCGTCCAGCGTCCGTCCACAGCGTGGTGTCGGCTGCGAGCCAGCGGAGTGGCTGCCGTTTCAGTCGGTCACAGCGGGATGTTGCCGTGGTCCTTGGGCGGCGTCTCCTCGCGCTTGCGCTGGAGCAGGTCCAGGTCCTCGATGAGCCGTTTGCGGGTGTCTTTGGGCTCGATCACGTCGTCGAGGTAGCCCCGCTTGGCCGGGCCGTAGGGGTGGGCGAACTCCTCGCGGAACTCGTCCATCAGCTCCTGGCGCTTGGCGTCGGGGTCGTCGGCGTTTGCGATCTCTTTCCGGTAGAGGATGTTGACCGCGCCCCGCGGACCGAGCACCGCCATCTCCGAGCCGGGCCAGGCGTAGTTGACATCGCTGCCCAGGAACTTCGAGGACATCACGATGTAAGCACCGCCGTAGGCTTTGCGGACGACCACGGAGAGGAGCGGCACCGTCGCCTCGGCGTAGGCGTAGATGAGCTTCGCGCCCCGGCGGATGATCCCGTTGTGCTCCTGGTCGGTCCCGGGCATGAACCCGGGCACGTCGACGAACGTGAGGATCGGGATGTTGAACGAGTCACAGAAGCGGACGAAGCGAGCGGCCTTCTCGGCGGCGTCGATGTCGAGCGTGCCCGCGCTCACGCGGGGCTGGTTGGCGACGACGCCGACGGAGTTGCCGTCCATCCGGGAGAAGCCGGTGATGACGTTGCGCGCCCAGTTGCCGTGGACCTCGAAGAACGAGCCCTCGTCGACGATGCTGTCGACGACCTGGGTCATGTCGTACGGCTTCCGGGGCGCCGAGGGGACGATGTCGGTGACCTCCGGCACCTCTCGGTCGGGGTCGTCCCAGGGGGAGACCGACGGCGGGTCCTCCATGTTGTTCTGGGGGAGATACGAGAGCAGTCGGCGGATGTTCTCTAAGGCCTCCTCCTCGGAGGGGTACGAGAAGTGGGCCACGCCGGACTTCGTCGAGTGGGAGCTGGCTCCGCCCAGTTCCTCCTTCGAGACCTGTTCACCGGTGACGGTCTCGATCACGTCCGGCCCCGTGATGAACATGTGGCTGGTGTCCTGGACCATGAACGTGAAGTCGGTCAGCGCGGGGCTGTAGGTCGCGCCGCCGGCACACGGCCCCATGATCGCCGAGATCTGCGGGATGAGTCCGCTCGCTTTGGTGTTTCGCTCGAAGATCTTGGCAAAGCCCACGAGGGAGTCGACGCCCTCCTGGATGCGAGCGCCGCCGGAGTCGTTGAGCCCGATGACGGGGACGCCGTTCTGGATCGCCTTGTCCATCACCTTGCAGATCTTGTCGGCGACCACTTCGCCGACCGAGCCGCCGAGCACGGTGAAATCGTGAGCGAAGAGGAACACCTTCCGGCCGTCGACCTCGCCGTAGCCGGTGACGACGGCGTCGCCCGGGTAGCGCTTGTCCTCCATCCCGAAGTTCGTCGAGCGGTGTTCGACGAAGGGGTCGACCTCGTTGAACGTCCCCTCGTCGACGAGGAAGTCGATCCGCTCGCGGGCGGTCATCTTCCCTTTCTCGTGTTGGGACTCGATGCGGGCCTCCCCGCCGCCCAGGCGGGCCTGTTCGCGTTTCTCTAGTAGTTCCTCGACCGGATCGGCCGTTTCCTCGTCGTCTGGTTCTTCCTGTTGACTCATGTTACCACTCCATCCCGCCGTTGACTCCGAGTACCTGTCCCGTCATGTAGCTGGACTCCTCGCTGGCGACGAACCGGACGATCCCACAGATGTCTTCGACGCGAGCGAACCGGTCGAGGGGGATCTCCCGGAGGATCTTCTCCTGGACGCGCTGGGGAACCTCTTCGAGCATGTCGGTCTTGACGAACCCCGGTGCGACGCAGTTGGCGGTCGACCCCGTGTGTGCCAACTCCAGCGCGAGCGTCCGGGTGAAGCCAAAGAGCCCGGACTTCGTGGTCGCGTAGTTCGCCTGGCCGATGTTGCCCTGCTGGCCGACGACACTGGAGATGTTGATGAGCCGACCGTGCTCTGCGGCCTGGATGTCGTCGTAGAACGCCTTCGTGCAGTTGAACACGCCGCCGAGGTTCACATCGATGACCGTCTGCCAGTCCTCGCGGGTCATGTTCTCGAACTTCTTATCGATGGTGATGCCCGCGTTGTTGACGAGGACATCGGCCCCGTCGAACTCCGCTTCGACGGCCTCCTGCATCGCCTGGACCTCCTCTAGCTTCGATACGTCGGCCTGGGCGGCGACGGCGTTGCCGCCGTCCTCGCGGATCTCGTCGACGACCGCCTGTGCTTCCCGCTCGGAGGAGCGGTAGTTCACCACGACGTTCGCGCCGTGGGCGCCGAGGTCCTTCGCGATGCCCCGGCCGATCCCCCGTGAGGACCCCGTGACAACACAGGTCTGGTTGTCCAGGTTCATGGCTGACTCGTCCGTCTTCGCTCGGTTCCTGTACTCATCTCTTACCTCTACAGGCAGAGCACAACCAAATAATAGTTCTCCTTGCACAACCTGAAAACCTGACACGTCAGAGCGGATCGCGGTGCCTACTCGGCCGGAAAGCACTGATTTATACACACGTGGGAACCGATCCGATTGCGACAGACATTTTAGGGTGGCCTAAAGAGTACCCGGTAGCGATGGATTCGGACATCTGTGTCGTCATCCCGACGATACGAAACCCAGACTGCACGCGAGAGTACGTACAGAACGCCCGGGATCACG
Source organism: Haloarcula pelagica (assembly GCF_030127105.1). Taxonomy (NCBI): domain Archaea; kingdom Methanobacteriati; phylum Methanobacteriota; class Halobacteria; order Halobacteriales; family Haloarculaceae; genus Haloarcula; species Haloarcula pelagica. The sequence goes on from NZ_CP126161.1 coordinate 3,340,629, forward strand.
GGTTCGACACTGATCGGCTCCACTTCGTCCTCGTCACGGAGGAGTTCTGTGACAGCGAGGGGATGGAACAGATGCTCGACGAGGAAGGCGTCGATGGGAAGGTCTTCGACGGCCCCGCACGCGAGGCGTGGTTCGCCGATCACGGCGCCGCGGAGTACGCCGACCTGATCCCGGCGGCCAGCCACGCACAGACCTCCTTCGGCCTGCTGTACCTGTGGGCCAACGACTTCGAGTACGGCGTGTTCATCGACGACGACACCGCGCCCCACGAGGACGTGGACTTCTTCGGCACCCACATGGAGAACCTGGCCTTCTCGGGCGAGATCGAGACGGTCAGTTCCGACGAGTCCTGGGTCAACGTCCTCTACCAGAACGAGGACGACCACGGGCTCTACCCCCGCGGGTACCCCTACGCCGCGATGGACGAGACTGTCGAGACCGAACCCACTCACGTCGACGACGTGGTAGCCTCCCAGGGGCTGTGGACCAACGTTCCCGACCTCGACGCCGTTCGCATCCTCATGGACGGCGACCTCCAGGGACAGGCCCAGACCCGCACCGAGGCGAGCGACTTCGGCGAAGACTTCGTCGCCGCGGAGGGGAACTACCTCACCGTCTGCTCGATGAACCTCGCCTTCCGCCGGGAGGTCGTCCCGGCGTTCTACCAGCTCCCGATGGACGACAACGAGTGGGACGTGGGCCGGTTCGACGACATCTGGTCCGGCCTCTTCCTCAAGCGCGCCTGTGACGTGCTCGGCAAGCAGATCTACAACGGCGACCCGCTCTGTGAGCACAACAAGGCCCCGCGCTCGACGTTCTCGGACCTGACCAACGAGGTCCACGGGCTCGAACTCAACGAGCACGTCTGGGAGATCGTCGACGCGGTCGGCGAGGACGCCGACTCCTACGCGGAGGTCTTCGAGGAGATGGGCACAGCCCTGGCGACCGGCGACTTCGGCGACTGGGAAAACGGTGCCTTCCTCAACTACTGCGGGGAGTTCATGCTCGACTGGCTGGACTGTCTCGATGCGGTCGAAGCCGGGGATGGCGAGCGGGTACCTGCCGCCGCGGACGACTAAAACACAAACCATTTAGGTAAACCTAAATCAACATCACAAACGATGACTGATACCAACGACAGTTCCGCTCGTACCGGATCGTCGCGCCGCCGGTTCCTCGCGCTCGGGGGGACCACAGCCGCGACCGCACTCGCCGGTTGTGGCTCGCTGTTCGGCGGCGACAACGCCTCGGGCAGCGACGGCGGCTCCGGCAGCGACGGTGGGGACGGTGCCACCGGCCAGCAGGGGACGAACGTCGAGATCCCGTCCCTGTCCGCGTTCCGCGGCTCGGGGACCCTCGTCGAGGGGCGCCCGGCACCGGGGGGCACCTCTATCCAGGATCTACCGGACCTCTCGGGTTCGCTGAACCTCTACATCGGGGGCGGCGAAGGAGGCATCTACTTCCAGTTCGTCGAGATGCTCCAGGAGATCTACCCCGACTTCGAGGTGTTCGCAAGCAGCGCCGCCTCCTCCTCGCTGGCCCAGACCGTCGTCGAGGAGGTCAACGCCGGATCGCCACAGGCCGACGTGTTCTGGTCGATCGACGCCAGTTCGCTCGGCTTCGTCGCCGACAACGACGCTTACGAGCCGTTCCCCGACGACGTGGTCAGCCCGGTCCCCGAGGGCTTCCGTGGGTCGGACAACGCCTGGGTCGGCGTGGCCGGCCGGGCCCGCAGTGTCCCCTACAACACGAACCAACTCAGCGAGAGCGACATCCCGGACAAGGTCGCCGACTTCCCCGACACCGACGCGCTCCGGGGCACGATGGGCTGGGCGCCGACCTACGGCGCGTTCAAGTCTTTCGTGACGGCGATGCGTCTGCTGCGGGGCCGCGAGGCCGCCAGGCAGTGGCTGGTCTCGATGCGGGAGGCCGGGACCGAGCAGTACCCCAACGAGTTCGTCGTCTCCAATCAGGTCGCGGACGGCGCGTTGAACGCCGGCTTCGCCAACCACTACTACGCGCTGCGGGTCCAGAACCAGCGGCCCAACGCCCCGATCGACCTCGCGTTCACGGAGGGTGACGCGGGGGCGCTGGTCAACGTCGCCGGCGCGCTCCGTATCCAGGGGACCCAGAAGGCCGACCTCGTCAACAACTTCGTCAGGCACCTGCTCTCGGCGGAGGCCCAGGAGTTCTTCACGACCGTCAGTTTCGCGTACCCGATGATCTCCGGGGTCGAGCCGGCGGGTGGGCTCCCGACCGTCGACCAGCTGAACCCGCCGGACATCGATCTATCGGAGCTCTCTGACCTCGAACCGACCCTCCAGCTGATGCGCGAGGCGAACGTCCTCGGATGAAGGTCCGGGAGCGCGTCGCGGCTGTTCGAACGCGTGCCACCGACGATGAGGACTCCGCCGTCGGCCGCGGGCTGACACTCCTGTCGGCGGCCGTCGCGGCGGCCCTCGTCGCGCCGTTAGGCTGGCTTATCGTCGACGTGTTCGGGCTCGGCTCGCGGGCGCTCTCGCTGACCGTCGCCCCACAGACGCTGCAGGTACTCGTCCGGAGCGTCGCCCTCGTCGGCGCCGTCACCGCCGGGAGCGTCGTCGTCGGCGTCCCCCTGGCTGTCCTGACGGTCCAGGGCGGACTGCCGTTCCGCAGGTTCTGGACCGTCGTCGCGGCCCTGCCGCTGGCGATCCCCAGCTACCTCGGCGCCTTCGCGGCCGTCTCGGCGTTTGGCCCCCGCGGGGCACTGGCCGACACGCTCGCGCCGCTGGGGATCGACCAGGTACCGACGATCTACGGCTTTACCGGCGCCGCTATCGTCCTCACGCTGTACACCTACCCGTACGTCTTCCTGACGACGCGGGCGTCGCTGCTGTCGCTAGACGCTTCACTCGTCGAGGCCGCACGGACACTCAACGCGAGCCGGTGGGAGGCGTTCCGCCGAGTCACGCTGCCACAGATCCTGCCGGGAATCACCGCCGGCGCGCTGCTGGTCGCGCTGTACACCCTCTCGGACTTCGGGACGCCAAACATCATGCGCGTCGAGGTGTTCACGCAGTTCATCTACGCCCGCTACAACGCGTTCATGCGCGAGTACGCTGCCCTCCTGTCCCTGGAGTTGTTCGCCGTGACCGCCGTCGTCCTCGCGCTCGAATCCCGCACGGGGGCCGACGACTCCGGCGCGTACGGCAGCAGCGGCAACCGCGGCGCCTTCGACCTCGATCTGGGGCTGTGGCGCTTCCCGGCGACGCTGTTGCCCGCGCTCGTCGGCGCGGTGGCAATCTTGCTGCCCATCGCAATCTTCGGGATGTGGTTCCTCCGGAGCGGGCCGGGCTACGCCAGCGGCTCGATGGCTTTCTCGTGGTCCTACGGGCTCAACTCCGTCTACGTCGCGCTACTGGCTGCCGGCGGTGCGGTCCTCGTGGCGGTCCCCATCGGGCTCCGGTCGGCGACTTCCGAGTCCCGGCTCGCGTCGCTCGCGGACCGTGCGCCCTACGTCGGGTATGCTGCCCCGGGGATCGTGCTCGCGATCGCGCTCGTGAGTTTCAGCCTCGATGTCCTCCCGGCATTGTACAAGACGATCCCGCTGTTGGTGTTTGCCTACGTGGTCCGGTTCATGCCCCAAGCCATCGGCTCGATCCGTACCTCACGGCTCCAGGTCGATCAGGGGCTCGTCGAGGCGGCCCGCGTCCTGGGCCGGTCCCGGATGGGGACGTTCCGGTCGGTGACGCTCCCGCTCGTGGTACCGGGGATCGCGACCGGTGCGGCGCTGGTGTTCCTGACGACGATGAAGGAGTTGCCGGCGACATTGCTCCTGCGACCGCTTCGGTTCGACACCCTCGTGACCTACATCTGGCGGGTCCAGGAGGCGGGGCTGTACGGCGCCGCCGCCGTGCCGGCGCTGGTACTGGTGGTCGTCTCCGGGCTCTCGATGGCGGTCATCCTGGCACAGGAAGGGCGAGGCGACTGACGAGAAGATGACCCGATCAGAGTTCCGCTGGAACCGCCTGGCGACGGCCGCTCTCGCGGTCCTGGCCGCCGCCGCCGTCGCGTTCGTCTCGACGGAGGTGTTCCCGTACCACTCGCTGAACCACGACGAGGGGGTCTACCTCCAGCAGGCCGCGATGTTGCTCGAGGGACGACTGTTCCTCCAGTCACCGGTCGAGGGGGCCGTCCGGCCGTGGTTCTTCATCGAGAGCGAGCGCGGGATGTACCCGAAGTACGCGCCCGTCCCGGGGGCGATGTTCGCCGTCGGGAAACTGCTCGGAGGGTATCGCGTGGCGCTGGTCGCCATCGCCGCGGGGAACGTCCTCGGCGTCGTCGGGCTCGTTCGGGAAGCGTTCGACTACCGGACGGGGCTGCTCGCCGGCGCGTTCGTCCTGGCCTCGCCGCTCTTTCTGATCGACTCCTCGGTGTTTCTCCCGTACGCGCCGACGACCCTGCTGAACCTCGCCTTCGGCTACGCGTACCTCCGCGCGGACCGGACCGGTGACCGGCGGGTCGCGGCCGGGGCCGGGGCGGCGATCGGGCTGGCGTTCTTCTCGCGGCCCTACACCGCGGTGCTGTTCGCGACGCCGTTCATCGTCCACGCCTGCTGGACGCTCTGGCAGAACCCCCGCGAGGCGCTCCCGCGGCAGGCGGCGACCGCAACGCTGGGCTCGGCGGGCGTCGTCCTCACGCTCGGGTACAACGCCGTCGTGACCGGCGCGCCCTTCCGGTTCCCCTACCAGGTGTTCGCGCCGGCGGACGGCCTCGGCTTCGGTCAGCGCGAGATCCTCGGCCACGAGATCGTCTACACGCCCGAACTCGCCGTCCGGGCGAACCGGGTGGTACTCGATCTGTTTTTCACCGAGTGGATCGCCGGCGGGCTGGCGGGGGCCGGCCTCGCGGCCGTCGGCGTCGCCCTCGCCGTGCGGGCCGGACTCACCGCCCGCCAGGCGGTCGTCGGGGGGATCGCTCTCAGCGTCGCGGCGGGCAACGTCTACTTCTGGGGGAACTACAACATCCTCGGGGACCTCGAAGTCGCAGGCGACGGGCTGGTCTCGGCGCTTGGCCCGTACTATCACTTCGATCTGCTGGTCCCGACCGCGGCCTTCGCCGCCCGGGGGGCGCTCGGTGTCGTCCGAGCGATCAAGGACGCGCTCGCCGATCGCGCCGATGGACGGTCCGCGCGTGTCGCCGTGGCAGCGCTCGTCCTCGTGAGCACCGCGTCGCTGGGCGGGATCACCGCGGGGAACATGGACGCCCCGCTCTCGGAGAACTTGGAGGTGACCCGAACTTACGAGGACGCCTACGAGCCCTTCGAGGGCGGTTCGCCCGAAAACGCCGTGGTCCTCCTGCCGGACCCGTACGGCGACTGGCTCAACCATCCGTTCCAGTACATCCGCAACGATCCGGGGTACGACGGCGACACCGTCTACGCCATCGACGACGAGCCCTTCGCGGTCCACGACGCGTTCCCCGACCGCCGGTTCTACCGGTACGTCTACCGCGGCGCGTGGGCTCCCTACGCCGGGTCGCCGAGCGCGGCGTACCTCCAGGCGGTCCGTGATGTCGACGGCGAGCAGGTCCGCCTGGGGACGACCGTGGGGATCCCGGACGGCGCCACTGGCGTCACGGTACGGCTCGGCGTCGACGGCCGGAGCGCCTACTACGTGGTGCCCGACCCCGGCGAGGAACTGTCGCTGGCCGTCCTCGTGGACGAGCGTGCCAGGCTTCGCGGCGACGCTCGTCCCCTCCAGAACAAGACACTGGCGGTCGACGGCAGGGAGACGGTTCGGACGACGGTCTTCGTCGACTACGGCGGTGGGAGTGGCTTCGCTTATCGGTTCGATCTTCCGGTCGACGCCGCGGACGACCGGGTCCGAGCGCTCACCCCGCGGATCGAGCGGTGTCGTAACGCACGCGCCTGCGGCGGCGCGGCCGCGTACGTCCCCGGGACGGGTCCGAACGGGACCTCAGTCGAGACGAACCTGACCGCGGGCGAACGCAATCCATAAGTTTAGGTTTGCCTAACAGATGTCGTATGGAACTGAGTCGTCGGGACGCTATCGCGGCCCTCTCAGCGGCCGGCGTCGCGGTCGGTGGCGGCGGCGCTGTTCTCCTCGCGACTGACGACAGGAGCGACGCGACTGTGGGGACCGACGACGGGACCGCTACGACCCAGTCGGAGCCGCTCGGAGAAGACGTATTCCGGACGCTCACGGCGGCGGCCGAAGTGCTCTACCCGACGGAGGTGTCCGGTGCCGACGAGTTCGTCCGCCGGTTCGTCCGAGGGCGGGCACGCGACCAGCCGGACCACGCGGACGGGATCGCCGACGCGGCCGCGTACCTCGACGAGTACGCCCGAGCGTGGTTCGACGACGAGTTCGCGGCGCTCTCCCCGGAGACCCGGGACCAAGCGCTCAGACGGATGAACGTCGACACGATCGAACCGGACCCCGACGGGTCGGACGGCCAGCGGGTCCGGTACTTCGTCGTCAACGAACTCCTGTTCGCGCTGTACGCCTCCCCGACCGGCGGGAAACTCGTCGGGATCGAGAACCCGCAGGGCCACCCCGGCGGGATACAGAGCTACCGGCGGGGGCCGGACGCGTGACTCCCAGTCGCCCCGCGGGCGGGTACTGCCGCGATTCCGTCACGTACATGCGACTGGTGTCCCCAGGCAGAGACGAGCGACGCCGTCTGCCGGCACCGACCGGCGACGGAACACAGGAGTGCCGATAATATGTCTCACAGATATCAGGAACAGTACGCCTCGGATTTCGACACAGTCGAAGCGGCCGTCGACGATCCCGAACGGATCGTCCTCGACGTGAACGGCGTCACGAAAGACTACGGCCAGGAACTGGCCGTCGACGACCTCTCGCTGTCGGTCAAGGACGGTGAACTGCTCACGCTGTTGGGGCCGTCCGGCTGTGGGAAGACGACGACACTCCGCCTGCTTGCGGGGCTGGAACGGCCCACCGAGGGGTCGATCTCGATCGCCGGCGAGACGGTCACCGGCGGCGAGGACGGGGGGTTCCGACAGCCCGATCAGCGCGACGTGGGGATCGTCTTCCAGGATTTCGCGCTGTTTCCCCACCTCACGGTGGCCGAGAACGTCGCCTTCGGGCTCACGGAGGAGGCCGAGATCGAACAGCGGGTGGACACGCTGCTCGATCTGGTCGACCTCACCGACCACCACGACAAGATGCCGAGCAACCTCTCTGGGGGGCAACAACAGCGGGTCGCGCTGGCCCGGTCGCTGGCGCCCGAACCGGATGTGCTCTTGCTCGACGAACCGTTCTCGAACCTCGACGTTCGCCTGCGGGTGGAGATGCGCGAGGAGGTCCGCAAGATCCTCAAGCGGGCCGGAGTCACCGCCATCTCGGTCACCCACGATCAGGAGGAGGCCCTGTCGATCAGCGACCGGGTGGCGATCATGAACGACGGGACCGTCGAACAGATCGGCGACCCGACGACGGTGTTCGAGAACCCCGAGAGCCGGTTCGTCGCGAGTTTCCTCGGCCAGGCGAGTTTCCTCTCGGCGCAGGTCACGACCAGCGGCGTCGAGACGAGCCTGGGGACGTTCCCGACCGAGCGACTGAACGGCTCCGTCGGGGCCTACACGGGGGCGACGGTAGACGTGCTCGTCCGGCCCGACGACCTCCGCGCGACGCCGACCAACGAGGGCACCGCCGACGGCGCAGTCGTCCATCGCCAGTACAACGGTCCGTCGTTCGTCTACCGGGTCGAACTCCACAGCGGCGACGTGGTCCACTGTATGCACAACCACGTCGAGACGTTCGAGGCGGGGGAGCCGGTCGAGGTGGATCTCGTCGCCGACCACGAACTGGCGTGGTATCCGGTCGAATGAGACGACTGCGACGACCGGGGGTCCAGGCCGCCGTCGTCGCGTTGCTGGGCGGGCTGGTCGTCTTCGCGCTCGCACACGTCGTTTTCCCGTATCACACGAGCAACCACGACGAGGGAGTCTACCTCCAGCAGGCCGCGATGTTGCTGGAGGGGCGACTGTTCCTCCGTCCGCCCGTCGAAGACGTGTTCCGCCCGTGGTTCTTCGTCGAGAGCCCACGGGGCCTGTACGCGAAGTACACGCCGGTCCCGGCCGCGATGTTCGCCGTCGGGAAACTGCTCGGGGGGTATCGCGTGGCGCTCGGGCTCGTGGCCACGGGTACCCTCGCGGGGCTGTACCACACCACTCGTGAGGCGTTCGACGCGCGGACCGGCGTCGTCGCGAGCGTCCTGTTGCTCGCGTCGCCGCTGTTCCTGGTCAACGCTGCGGTGTTTCTCTCCTACGTCCCGGCGACGTTCTGGAACCTCGCGTTCGCCGCGAGCTACCTCCGTGCCGACCGGACGGGGAGCCGCCCGCTCGCCGCGCTGGCGGGTGCCTGTGCCGGGATCGCCTTCTTCACCCGACCGTACACCGCGGTGCTGTTCGCGACGCCGTTTATCTGTCACGCCCTCTGGTCGTGCCGGCGGCTCCGCCGGGCGCCCCTCGAACGGGTCGGTCTCACCGCCGTCTTCGGCACCGCCGGCGTCCTGCTGGCGCTGGGGTACAACACCCTCACCACGGGCGACCCGCTGGTCTTTCCGTACCAGGCGTTCGCCCCCAACGACGGGCTCGGCTTCGGGCGACGGTCGATCTTAGCGTACTCGCGGGAGTTCACCCCCGCACTCTCCGTGCGGGCCAACGGGGAACTCCTCCGGAAACTCGCCACGCAGTGGCTGGTCGCCGGGCCGCTCGGGACCGTCGCCGCGGCGGTGGGGGTGGCCGTCACGCGCCGCCGTGGGTTCGACAGTCGGCAGGCGGCGCTCGCGGGGGTGTTCCTGACCGTCCCGCTGGGGAACCTCTACTTCTGGGGGACGGTCAACATGCTCGGCACCATCTCGGACCCGACCGACGGGCTCGTGCGCTTCCTGGGCCCGTTCTACCACGTCGACGTGCTCGTCCCCGCCGCCGCGTTCGGTGCCGTCGGGAGCCTGTGGGTCGCCCGTGGGCTCCGGACGGCGGTCGAGGACCGGGTTCGGCCCCGGCGGGTCCGGCCCGTCCTCCTCGTAGTCGCGCTCGTCTGTGCGACGGTCGGGGGTGGTGTCGCCGTGACGGCCGCCGCCGAGCCGGTTCGGGACAACTACGTCGTCACCGAGCAGTACGACCGGGCGTACGAACCCTTCGAGGAACGGGATCTCTCGGACGCTGTCGTCTTCCTCCCGACGCCGTACGGCGATTGGCTGCACCACCCGTTCCAGTACCTCCGCAACGACCCCGGCTTCGACGGTGACACGGTGTACGCGATGGGCGACAGGCAGTTCGCGGTGGTCGACAACTACCCCGACCGGCGGTACTACCGCTACGACTACCGGGACGAGTGGGCCCCCTACCGCGGCCAGTCCGTCGACCCGCGGATACAGCGGGTCCGCCTCGCCGAGGGCAAAGCGGTAACCACCGGTCTCGAGGCCGTGGCCCCGGCGCCGGCACGTCTCACGTCCGTCCGACTCACCAACGGGGACCGGGAAGCCACGGCCACGGTCAACGGGACGGACCCGCTCTTGCTACGGTTGGTGACCGACGCCGAGACGACGCGGCTCCGAGGAGTCGAATCGAACGAGACTCTCTCGGTACCGACGCCGGACGCCGGCACTGTCACGCTCGTCGCGTTCGTGGATTACGGCGCGGGCTCGGGGTACAACTATCGGGTAGAACTTCCCGTCGACCAGCGCGGGGAGGTGGTACGAACCCTCACGCCCCGGGTGGAGGTCTGCTGGACTGACGGAGAGTGCGAGGTGCCGGCCGCACACGTTCCGGGCAGCTACCAGTACGACATCGACCTGGACGTGACGGTGAACGCGACCGGAGAGAGCCGGGCCTGACGGCTCGGCCCCACGCCGACACCGTCGCGGGGAGGAACGGCTTTCGGGGTCCTACCGGAACCGCTCTTCGAGGGCGACCTTCACGATGGATTTCGCGATCTCGGCGCCGCCGGAGAAGGGGTCGAGCTTCGTCTCGCCCTTCCGCTCGTCGTACTCGATGGGCCGTTCTCGCACGTCGTAGTCACGCATCAGCGGCCGAATCAACAGCTCGGCCGAGAGCCCCGTGTTCTCCGTCCAGCGGATCTTCTGGACGACCTCGCGGCGGTAGGCTCGCATCCCCGTCGTCGTGTCGTGTGCCCGCTCGCCCATCAGGACACTCGCCAGCAGGGCGAACAGCTCGTTCCCGACCTTGTTCATCCCCGGCATCTCCTCGGCGCCGTAGTAGAGCCGATCGCCACTGACCACGTCGGCTCCGTCGTTGATCTCGTCGAGGAAGTCCGGGAGCCGTTCCATCGGGTACGTGTCGTCACAGTCGGTCGTGACCACGACCGGCCGGTCGGGCGTCAGGATCGCCTCCCGGACGGCGACGCCGTACCCCTGTGGCTCCTGTTCGACGACCGTCGCGCCGTGGTCGCGTGCGATCTCCGGCGTCCGGTCGCTGGAGCCGTCGACGCAGACGACCTCGGCGGCGCCGTCGGTCACGTCCTCGATATCCGAAAGGACCGTTCCGATCGCCTCTGCCTCGTTGTACGTCCCCATCACGACAGCCAGGTCGTCGAACGTGTACTCCCCCGACTCCGTTCGGTAGTGCTGTTGACTCATTACCTCGGCGTGGGTGCTATGTCGACTTGAGTGTTTAGGTTCGCCGAAAATCTAGTCAACGAAACGACTGGAACTCGGGGGAGTCGCGTCGGCCCACACCCGCTCGAAGAGGCCCTGTCCCCATCGGATCGCGGTGTCGGCTTCGGAGACGAGCGTCGCCCGCGCCCACTGCCCGTCCCGCTCGGGCAACGTCAGGATGGTCCAGTCGGTCGAGACGCCCAGTGCGAACGGCGCGTCGGCGATCCGGACGGTGGTCGCCTCCCACGAGGACCGCGGGTGTTGTTCGGGGCTCGGCCCCTCGGCCAGATCGCTACTCACGACGAGCCGTGCGTCCTCGTGGTCGGGCATGGCTTCGCCGTAGGCCTCGTGGTAGACCGGCGAGACGATGTCACAGGCCTCGACGGCGTCGATCCGGCTGGCAACCTGTCTGACCTGCCTGTTGAGGTCCGACTCGCGGGCCCGCAGGATCTCGTAGTCACCGAGTTCCGGGAGCCGACAGCGGTACGCGTGCGGGAGGACTCTCGTGTCGTGAGTGTTCCAGTAGGTGTCATCGTCGGCCAGCAACCGCTCCGTATCGCGCACCCGGCCGACCGCGTCCGCGACGAGCTGCCCGCCACCGGTCAGGCTCCATCCCTCCTGACGGGCTTCGACGAGGCCCCGGGTCTCCAGGTTCGACAGGGCGTCGTACACCGCGGACTCACTGGCCTCCAGCGAATCGAGTAACTCGTCTGTCGTCTTCGGCGTCCCGTCGAGCGCGCGGACGAGGTCCTCGCGGACCGACGACGTACAGACGTACCGTACCGGCCGCCGCTCGGACGCAGTCACAGTGTCTCTTAGGTCACTTTCTGGCTACATATCACTTTCCACTCAGTTCGGAATCGTTCACGACCGGCCGATCGTTCCTCGCTGAGATAGTGTGGGATTTTTTACCCATCGGGACACAGTGACAGTTGCTGTCCGGACCCACCCCTGGTCCCTGCTGTTAGCGCAGTTGCGGCGTGGGCTCCGACAGCGTGACATCCCACACGCCGCCGCTGACTGGGGCTCTCCCAGGCCCCCGTCGTGGGCTCCCCACCCCCCACGATATCTTTCGACGACCGATAGCCACTCCGCTACTTTGCGGGTGGTTCGTCGCGCCCGATCCGGATCTCGTAGGCTTCGATGTCCTCGTAGGCCGCCACCTGTCCGCCCACGTCGACCGGCCCGTCGGCCGTCTCGACCACGAGCGTCGCGATCTCCCTGTTCGGGCCGAACGACGCTTCGGCCACGCGCCCACTGATGACCCAGTTGTCGCCCGTCTCGACATCCCGCCCCTCGATCGTGGCGTAGAACTCCCCCTTCATCGATGTCAGGTCCGAGATCGCCCGCCGGATCGTGCCGTACCGCCGCGGGAACGGGATGTCGCTGTCGTCGGTCGCGATGAGTTCGCCGGTCGTCCACAACACCGTGTTGAGGAACCCGGAGACGAGAAAACCCAGCTCCGAGCGGTTGAAGACCACTCCGTAGCGGTCCGTGTTCCCGCTGATACTCTCCCGAGTCGCGTACATCGAGTAGTTCCCGTCGGCGACTGCGACGACCGGCGTCGTGACCCCACGCCGACCCATGGCCGTCGTCGCGACCGACGCGTAGTCGAACTCCTGGGGGTCCGGTGCCTGGTCTGCCGGCGAGATGAGGACCTCCGTCGCGACGCCCGCCTCGCGTTTGGCTGCCAGCTGGTCCTCGAAGCGACCGAGCAGCGACGGCGTCAGCGACAGGAGGAGCTCGTACTCGGCCGCCTCGATGATGTCCTCTAGATATCGCAGGATCGTCGGCCGGGACTTCACGAGCGAGACGGCTTCCGGCTCCCGTGCCGGTGCGGTGTACCGATCGGCCAGATCGGCGACGAGCGTGTCGAGGGACTCCTGAATATCACCGAAGGCCTCCCGGGGATCGATCGCCCGGACTTTCATCGGCCGGGACTCCTCGAGCTCGACGAGGCCGACATCGCTCAGACTCCGCGCGGTGTCGTACACCCGTGGCTGCGGAATATCGGTGTGTTCGGCGATCTCCGAAGCCGTCAGCTCGCCGTGTTCGAGCACGCAGACGTAGGCAGCCATCTCGTACTCGCCCAGATCGAACCGTGTGATAACACGTTCGAGCGCGGCTTCGAGACTATCGTCGGGCATATTCGGGCGTTCGCCGGAGGGCTACAAAGAAGTTCTCCCCTGCTACTGAATCCGGGGAGACTCTGCCTCGTCGAGGGTGCGGTTCCGGAGTGCCTCCCCGCTGGACCGGTCGAAGACGTGGATCGCGTTTTCCGGGAACCCGACAGCGACTCGCTGGCCGGCGTCGACGCTTTTCATCCCGTCGATGACCGCTTTGAACGTCCCGTCTTCCGGCTCGTTCCCGTCGAAGACGAGGTGGACGACGTTCTCGTCGCCTTTCGGCTCGACAACGTCGACCTCCGCGTGATAGTCGGTGTCCGCTTCGACAGCGGATTTGACGACGACATCCTCGGGCCGGATACCCAGTTGCAGGTCCGTAGCGTCCCCCAGTTCCGCCGCCGTCGAATCCGAGAGCGGATACTCGAAGTCGTCGGCGACCAGGACCGAGCCGCGGCGCTCGACATCGAAGAAGTTCATCGAGGGTTCGCCGATGAACCCCGCGACGAACAGGTTGTTCGGCTGGTGGTAACACTCCAGTGGAGTCCCACACTGCTGGAGGACACCCTCGTCGAGTATCGCGATCCGATCCGACATCGTCATCGCCTCGACCTGGTCGTGGGTGACGTACACCGTGGTCGTGTCGAGGTTGTCCTGGATGTGCTGGAGTTCGGTGCGCATCTCCGCACGGAGCTTCGCGTCTAAGTTCGCCAGGGGCTCGTCCATCAGGAACACTTCGGGTTCACGGACGATCGCCCGGCCCAGGGCGACACGCTGTTGTTGCCCGCCGGACAGCTCCGAGGGCGCCCGGTTGATGAGATCGTCGATCCCCAGCAGTTCGGCGGTCTCCTTGACGCGCCGACTGATCTCGTCGTCGGCCATGTCGGTCGACTCCTCCAGTCCGAACGCCATGTTTTGCTTGACGCTCATGTGTGGATACAGCGCGTAGGACTGGAACACCATCGCGATGTCCCGGTCCGTCGCCGGGATGTCGTTCAGTACCAGATCGCCCAGGCGGATCTCCCCGTCCGTGATGTCTTCCAGCCCGGCGATCATCCGGAGCGTCGTCGATTTCCCACAGCCCGAGGGGCCGACCAGTACCAGAAACTCGCCGTCGCCGATGTCGATCGAGACATCGTCGACAGCGATGATCTGCTCGCCGTCGTCGTCGAATATCTTCGTTACCTTGTCGAGTGTCAAACGTGCCATCGGTTACCTCCCCATTTATCGTACCGCGTATTTGATAGTTCTGCTGTGTCTCGGGCTCTCCCGAGCGTAGTCGTCTACAAGGCTCCCTGGACACCGTATAATGCTACCGCTCTCCGATCGAGCGATAAAAAATCCGGTGAACGTAGAGCCGTTACTGGCTCCAGGCGTTGACCATCTGGTTGATGACCTCTTCGTTCGAGGCCCCGCTGATGAACGAGGAGATGGCCGAACTGGCGCCCGAGGCGACTTCGGGCGGTGCGGCCAGGCCGTGTGCCAGCGAGCGCGGCTGGGCGTCGCTGTTCTGGAAGTCCTCGATCTGGTCCGCCGAGAAGTCGTTGAACGGCTCGGTCGAGGCGTCACCACGCGGCGGGATGGCACCCTTGCCGGGGCAGAAGATCTCTTGTGCCTCGGTCGTCCCGACGAAGCGGCACCACAGCGTCGTCGCCTGGGGCGACGGGTTGTCGATCGGGTACGGGAACGAGTCCATGTTCAGCGAGTAGTTGCCCGACGTACCGGGGTACGGGATGTAGTCCCAGTCCTCGCCGTAGTTGAACCCGTCAGTGCCGACGTAGGTCCCTGCTGCCCAGTCACCCTGGTGGATGAAGCCGGCGTTGCCGTTGATGATCTCGGAGTTACCCTCGGTCCAGGAGATGGATCCGGCATCGCTCGGGTAGAACTCACTGTAGTCGCGGACGATGTCGAGCGCCTGTGCGAGCGAGTCGCGGTTGGCCTCGATCTGGCCCTCTTCGAAGGTCTGGGCGTAGGTGTCGGCGTCGGTGACACCGAGGTACACCGTCGCGAACAGCTGAATGGTCGACCACGGCGCGTTGGTCTGGTGAGCCATTCCCGTGTAGCCGGCCTCCGAGACGGCCTGGAGCGCGTCGGTGACATCCGACGGCGAACTCAGGCTGGAGGGGTCGACGCCCGCGTCCTCGATGACGCTGACGTTGTAGAACAGGTTGTTGATCCGGTGGATGTTGAGCGGCACCGTCACGTAGTTCCCGGCCGGCTGTGCCGCGGCCTGGGGACCCGAGAGGTACCCGTCTTTCATGTTGTTCTGGTTCCAGACGGACTCCTCGATGTCCTTGAGCAGGTTGGCGTCGGTAAACGGCGTCAGCGCCGCACCGGGCCAGTTCTGCCAGGTACTCGGGTGGTTCCCGTTCTGGATCCGTGTCCGGATGTTCGACTGGAGGTTCTGCCCGGCACCGCCGGCGATGAGGTTGTCGTCGAAGTCGACGTACGGGTACTCCTCAGTGAAGGCGTCCATTACCGACTGGATGGCCTCCAGACCGTCACCCTCGCCCCACCAGTGGGCGACTTCCAGCGCGTTCGTCTGTGTTTGCTCGTCCTCGCCGGAGCCACCGTCCCCGGAGCCACCGTCGCTCCCGGAACCGCCGTCGCTTCCGGAGCCACCGTCCCCAGAGCCACCGTCGCTCCCGGAACCGCCGTCGCCACCGGAGCCACCGTCGCCGCCACAGCCAGCCAGTGATGCGGCGCCAGCAGCACCCGCGATGCGAAGAGCGTTCCGTCTCGAAATCCGCTTGTCAGAGTTGTCGTCAGTCATGGTTGCACCAATACCTCACGATTTCATATTGAGGTACCGCACTTAATACTTCTGTATGACAACAGCACCTCTTTTACCTACGGAAATCACTGCCAAAAACCGACGCCGTCTGTCGGTTACAACTCTTATTCGTTGTTGAAATAATCGTTTTTTACCCGTCGGGGAATCGGGGCTGAATTGCTAATATCGAGTTCAAAAACCCGAAATGAATCCGCTCGAACTGTCGGTACGCTGGCGCGCGCTTACAGCGTATCGAACTCGACGACCGCTTTGATCTGGTCGTCGCCGTTCTCGAAGGCCGGTGCCACGTCCGTCGGGTCCGCGACCGTCGTGATGAGGTCGTCGAGGAGCCACTTCGGGGCCTCGGACAGCGTCTCGACCGCGTACTCGAAGTGCTTGATGTGGGAGTTGACCGTTCCGATGAGACACTTGTTGTGCAGGACGATCTCGTTGTGGAGTGCCCCGCCGTCGATCTCGAAGTCCCACGGTTCGGGGATGCCAAGCAGCGCACCGACGCCGTTGGGCGCGAGCGCCTGGACGGTCTGGACGGAGTGGGGGGCGAACCCGGTCGCTTCGTAGACGTAGTCGACCGACTCGTGGTCCGCCGGGATCTCGTCGACGGGCGTCTCCCGGGAGTCGATGTAGGTCGAGCCGAGTTCGTCGATGATGTCGACTGTCGGGTCCGGCCGGTCGCGTCGCCCGACACAGTAGGTCCGATCGAACTTCTGTTGGAGCATCCACAGTGTGAGCAGCCCCAGCGACCCGTTTCCGAGCACACAGGCCGATTCGGGGCGCCACTCGAACGGTTCCCGCGTCGCGAAGGCGTGTTCGTTGGCCTTCTCGGTAATCGAGATCGGTTCGATGAACAGGCCGTATTCGGCCAGTTCCTCGGGAACCGGGACCAGAAAGTCCGCCGGTGAGGTGAAGTATTCGGCCATGAAGCCGTGTTCACCGACGATTCCGCGCTCGAAGTACTCGCCTTCGGGTGCCATATCCGGTTCCCCACGCCGGAAGTACTCGTTGGTCTCGCCGTCGGGCTTGCGCCGCACGGTCGGGACGACGACCTGTCCTTCGTCAAGTCCCGTTCCGTTTGGCTCTTCGACGACGCCGACCGCTTCGTGACCCAGTACCATGTGGTCTTCGCCTTCCGGATAGCCGCCGTGGGCGCCGCCGATGACTTCGTGATCCGTACCGTCGACACCGACCCGCAGCGTCCGGACGAGTGCCTCGCCCGGCCCGGGTGTCGGTCGATCCTTTTCGAGCAGTTCGGGGCCGTCCCCGTCCCGTCTCACACCGATTGCCTTCATAATACACCGAATTGTGACAGCAAGGGGGATTAAGTCTTTCTTCAGCGCTGTCTACTCGATCCTGACGGCTTCGCCAGCCTCGCTGGAGCGGTAGATGCCGTCGATGACTTTCTGGACGGCCAGGGCCTCGTCGACGGTGTTTCGCTCGGGTGCCTCCCCCGCTGCGACGGCCTCGACGAACCGTACCGTCTCGTCGACGTGGGCCTCTGACGCCTGTGTCTCGACATCGGTCGTTCGATGGTGGTTGCCCCCACGGTCGCTGGTCTCGTACAGCGTCAACTCGCCCGAAGCCAGATCGAGGCCGGCGCCGGCCTCGTCGCCGCGGACGTAGTACTGCTGACTGCTGGGTCGGTTGCTCGCCCAGGCGACCTCCAGGGAGATCGTCGTCCCGTCCGCACAGCGGATGAGCGCGCTGACGGAGTCGTCGACATCGAAGTCGCTTGCACCCTGGTCCTCGCCCCACATCTGGACGTAGGAGTAGCCGTCGTCGGTGCCGAAGTTCGCCCGCGTGACCCCGGAGACCTCGACGACTTCGGGGTAGCCCGCCAGATACAGCGCCAGGTCGAGCGCGTGGACGCCGATGTCGATGAGCGAACCACCGCCCGACACCGATTTTCGCGTGAACCACGAGCCACGAGCGGGGATCCCCCGCCGGCGGATGTAGTCTGCTTCGACGTGTGTCACCGCGCCGAGTTCGCCCTGCTCGCGGTACTCGTCGAGCACCTCCACTGGCTTGGCGAACCGGTTGTGGAATCCGACCATACAGAACCCTTCGGCGTCGTGGGCGGTCTCGGCGATTCGGGTCGCGCTCTCTAGGGTGTGAGCCAGCGGTTTCTCCACGAGTACGTCCAGCCCGGCTTCGAGGGCGTCGACGACGTACTCCTCGTGGAACCGGTTCGGTGTCGTCACGAGAACCGCGTCGACCTCGTCGAGTATCTCCTCGTGGTCCTCGTAGACTGTCACGTCGTACGTCTCGGCGAATGCCGCCCGGGCGTCCGGGTCGACATCGACGCCGGCGACGAGCGTCTCTTCGAGACCGCTCGCGTCGAGCGCCTCACAGTGAATCCGCGCGATGTTTCCGAGACCGACGATTCCAAGTCGAACTGAAGACGGGTCACTCATAGGTCTAAATGTGGTTTGTGTGGACCGAGAGACGAGGAAAGGCTTCGGGTCAGTACAGCTGCTGTTCCCGCTCCTCTCGCTCTTCTTCGCGTTGCTGTTTCGCTTTCTGCCGGCGACGGCCACGCCTGTACTTGATGATGCCCGGGATGATCGTGTTCTTCAGGTCCAGGCCGAACGACACGATGCCGTACGCCCAGAAGAAAAACAGGACCACCATCAGGCTCCACCAAAGCGTTCCAGGCATGGTTTCTCAGTCGTCGGATTCCGCTTCGCTGCCGGCGGTCGGTCCACCGGCGCCGATCGGTTCGAGTTTGTGGACGATCGCTTCGCCCGACGCGGAGTCGAACAGGTGGATGTTCCGTCGGTCGATGACGACCTGGACTTCTTCGTCCTCCTCGATGTCCGAATCCGGTTCGATGCTCATGAGCAACTGGTCGTCGGTGGTCTGCTCCTGGTCCATCGAGGTCTCGCCCTCACCGAGCAGGAGGTAGGCGAATATCTCGTCGCCCATCGGCTCCAGGATGTCCGTCTGTGTTCGGATCGTCCCCGAGGGATCCGGGACCTCGCTTTTCTCGTGGGCCGGGTAGATGTCTTCCGGGCGAATCCCGAGTGTCAGTTCGTCGCCGACACCGACGCCAGAGACCGTCTTGGGGTCGAACTCCAGCGAGAAGTTCGGCGTCTCCAGTGCGTTCTCCGAGACCGTCGCCGAGATGAAGTTCATCGACGGCGAGCCGATGAACCCGGCCACGAACAGGTTATCCGGTTCGTTGTAACAGGTCAGCGGCGGGTCGATCTGCTGGAGACTCCCGCTGTTGAGGACCGCGATACGGTCCGAGAGGGTCATCGCCTCCTCCTGGTCGTGGGTGACGTAGATGATCGTGGTGTCCAGTTCCTTGTGCAGGCGCTGGAGTTCCGTCCGCATGTGGACTTTCAGCTTCGCGTCGAGGTTCGCCAGTGGCTCGTCCATCAGGAACACGTCCGGTTCGCGGACGATCGCGCGTGCGATCGCGACGCGCTGGCGCTGCCCGCCGGACATCTCCTCGGGCATCCGCCCGAGCATCCCCTCTAGCTGGACGATGTCGGCCGCGCGCTCGACGCGGCGGTCGATCTCTTCCTGCGGGTAGTCCCGCAGTCGCAGCCCGAAGCTGATGTTGTCGTAGACATCCATGTGGGGGAACAGTGCGATGTTCTGGAACACCATCGCGATGCCCCGATCCTTCGGCGGGAGGTTCGTCACCTCACGGTCGCCGATGAACACCTTCCCCTCGCTGGGAATCGTCAGCCCGGCGATGGTCTCCATCGTCGTCGACTTCCCACAACCGGAGGGACCGACGAAGCAGATGAACTCGCCGTGGTCGATGTCCAGATTCATGTCGTCGACCGCGGTGACCACTTCACCCTGGTCGTCGTAGCGTTTCGTCACGTGTTCGAGTTGTACTCGTGCCATTGTTACTCCTTGAGTGCTCCCGAGGTCAGTCCGCTGACGATTCGTTCCTGTGCGACGACCACGAGGATCACGACGGGGAGGACCCCGACGATACTTGCGGCCGCCATGAGGTTATACTGCGTGGTGTACTGGGTCTGGTAGCTGAGGATCCCGCCGACGATCGGTGACCACTTCGCCGCCTCCGGAGAGGTGGCCATGATCGAACTGAAGAAGTACTCGTTGTACACGGCGATGAAGGTCAGCACGGACGCCGTCGCCACACCGGGCGCCGACAGCGGCATGATGACCCGGAACAGCGCACCCAGCCGCGTCGTCCCTTCCACGCGTGCCGCGTCCTCCAACCCGTCGGGGATCTGCCCGTAGAAGGTCGTGAGGATGAAGATCGACAGCGGCATGAACAGCGCGCTGAAGGGCAGGATCATCGATCCCGGCGTGTTCAGCAACCTCGGGGGTGTGAACAGCGGAATCTGGGTAAACGGCACCAGCAGCGGTTCGTTACCCGCGAACGCCTTGAACAGCGGGATGACGAACGCTGCCGGCGGGAAGTAACTGATCGCCAGGATGCCGAGCATCAGGAGCGCACGACCCGGGAACCGGAGTCGACCGAAGACGTACCCCGCGAGGCTCGCGACGACCAGCACGATGATCGTCGTCGTGACTGCCAGCGCGAAACTGTTCAGCATGTACAGGTGGAACGG
Organism: Haloarcula pelagica; assembly: GCF_030127105.1. Taxonomy (NCBI): domain Archaea; kingdom Methanobacteriati; phylum Methanobacteriota; class Halobacteria; order Halobacteriales; family Haloarculaceae; genus Haloarcula; species Haloarcula pelagica. The sequence goes on from NZ_CP126161.1 coordinate 3,360,749, forward strand.
CACCTGCTCGAAGACCGTGATGAACGCTTCTGGGTTGAACCCTTTCGGCGTAGGGAGCGGGACTGTGAACCCGCCAAGCTGTGGCAGGAAGCTCCCCTGGAGCAGGCGACCCTCCGGCGTGACCGCCAGGACGGCGAGCCAGTAGAAGGGGAACAGCGTCGTCACGAGGAAAAACACCATCGCGACGTAGAACAGGGCCTTGTAGAGGCCTTCGGGGTTGGCCATCGTCCGCTGGGCCCACCCACTGATCCCGCCTTTCGCTTCCTCGCTGTCGCCAGTTGCCGTTGCCATGTTAGATCGCGTCCTCCCCTTGCCACAGGATGATAACCATCACCACTGCGCCGATGATCGCCGCAGTGACGAAGGCGATCGCGGCCGAGACCCCCTCGCGCGTCGTGAAGGTCGCGACGACCATACACGACAGCGACGGGACGACCGTACAACTCGACACTGTGTCGATGATCCCGTACACCCGCATCGCCTGCACCGAGCGGAACAGCACGGCGATCCCGATCGTGGGCAGGATCAGCGGGAACGTGATGTACTTGAACTGCTGCCACTTCGTCGCGCCCGAGACCTTCGCCACGTCGTAGAGGCCGCGGTCGATGCTCTGGAGCCCCGCCAGTATCAGCAGGGCCATGAACGCCGATGTCTTCCAGATGTCGGCGACGATGATGATGAACACCGAACTCGCGGTGTCGTTGAGCGTGTTCGTCCCCGCCAGGATTCCGAGATCCGCGAGGACCGGTGTCACGAACCCGATGTTCGAGTTGAACATCAGGAAGAAGATCATCCCCTGGATGACGACCGGGACGGCCCACGGGATGATGATGGCCGCACGGACCCATCGGCGTCCGTAGAAGTCCTGGTCGAGGATGAGTGCCTGCCCCAATCCGATGAGCGTCTCGAAGAGGACGCTCACGACTGCGAAGATCACCGTGACGATGAGTGCGCTATTGAGCAGGCCCGCCAGCGTGAACTCGGTCGGGATGAACGTCGTCCCGCCCGGGAGGTAGCGGTTCAGTCCTCCGGCGAACAGGTCGACGTAGTTCCCGACTCCGACGAAGTTCGTCGTAGAGAAGTCCGCCGAGAGACGGAACAGCGACAGTTCGAACGTCCTGAGCAGTGGGTACAGCGCGACGACCCCCAACAGGACGAACACCGGAAGCAGCAACAGGTACGCGTACTGCGTGTCGCTCAGGTTCTCCATCCAGCGCATCACCTGCACTAGCGCACCGGACCGTCGAGACTCACGCCCCGCGTCGGCAGTATCAGTGCTCATCTCCGTGTATCCCTCCTATGGGTCACCATAATCAATAATAAGGTAGTATTGGTTTAAAGCTAGGCGAGGGTCGTTAGTTCGACTCGGTCTCGGCGAGGCTCTGCTGTAGCGTGTCCATCGCCGACTGCGAGTCCGTCTCCTGCCCGACCGCGCGGTTGGCCTGCTGTGCGATGTTGCTCTGCTGGTTGCTCCAGACGGCCGTGACCGGGCGAGCCATCGTGTTGTTCCCGGCGACGCGCAGCGTGTCCATGTAGCGGCCGACCGGCTCCTGCTCGCGAGCCGCGTCGGAGGCGAACAGCTCGGGCTTCGGCGGCAGCCAGCCCCAGATGTCCAGCATGTCCAGGTTGAACGAGTCCTGCATGATCGCGTCGTAGATCGCCAGCTGGGCTTCCTCCTTGTCGCTGTTGGGGTTTGCGGTCAGGTGCCAGCCACCGAGCGCCGAGGTCGTCCCACCGGTGCCGGGCTGTGCGGCCTCGGACTCGGGGACCGCGTAGGGAATCGGCATCGTGCCCAGGTCCTCGCCGAACGGCTCCGGATCGGAGTCGCTCTCGGCAGGGTCGGCGCCGCTGATCGAGATCGCGTACGGCCAGTTGCGGTGGAAGACCGCGTTCCCCGACGCGAACGGTGCACGCGAGGTCTCCTCTGTCCAGCCGAGGATCTCCTGTGGCGTGAAGCCGCCACCGTAGTCGGAGAACTCGCCGCCGAACTCCTCGTCGTGGACGAACTTCCGCATCATGTTGAGCGACTGGACCGTCTCGGGCTCGTTGACCGTGATCGGCCGGTCGCCGACGGGGCCAAAGAGGTTGTCCCGGCCGCCGAAGTAGGCGCCGCCCCACGAGGACATGACCTCGTTGAACGTACAGCAGGCGGTCCCGACGTAGATGTCCCACTGGGTCGTGAAGCCGTAGTCGACGCCGGAGTTCTCCTGCACGTCGGCCGCGATGTTGGACCACTCCTGCCAGGTCATCGGCTCGGTCGCCCAGTTGTTCGACTCGGGGCTGTAGCCGGCCTCCTCGACGAGGTCTTTGCGGTAGAGCATCGTCGGGAAGTCCGGGAACATCGGGACGCCGAACAGGTCGCCGCTGGACGGGTCGCGTGCCGTCGCGGTGAACGCGCTGAAGTAGTCCGACTCGACCGTCGACAGCATGTCGTCGCTGAAGAAGTCGGCGCTCAGGTTCTTGATGAGGCCACGCTGGATGAAGATGTTCGTCCAGCCGTTGTCCATCAGGAACAGGTCCGGGGAGGTCTCACCGGCGCTCAGCAGTCGGTTGTAGTTGGCGCGTGCCGCGCCAGTGTCCTGGTCCCGCGGGACGAAACTGATCTCGATGTTGTCCGGGACGCCGGCGTCGCGGAAGGCCTGCCGGACTTCCTCTTCGGCGTTCTGGAGGATGACCGGATCGAACCCGATCTCGACCGTCGTCGAGCCGCCGCCGTTTCCGCCGCCGCTTCCGGAACTGCCGCCGTCGCCACCGGAGCCACCGTCACCGCCAGAGCCGCCGTCGCCGCCCGAACCACCGGAACCGCCATCGCTCGCACAGCCCGCCAATCCTGCGACGACACCGGTTGCCCCAGCCGCCTGGACGAACCGCCGCCGCGAAACACCGTGCTTTCCACTGTCACCTGTCGTGCCGTTGTCCGACATGTCTATCGTGATTCTTACTGGGTTAGCACTTAAAGGTTATCCATAATTAACCACGGGTGTTGTTAATAGACTGTGAGCTGGCCGTCAAACATGAATATTTCTGATAAATTCGGCTCGTTCCAAACTATCGCTATATAAGCACTCGGATATGCAAAACGCTCGTTTGTGATAGCCGATTCTTCAAACGCGTAAACTGTGGGACTGTTTTTTCGCGCCGTTACTCGTACTGGATGTCGGTGACTGTGATGTTCGTCGCCTCGATCTCTTCGAGCACGGCGCCCCAGCCACCGACTTCGTACGTTCGATCGCCCGCGACGACGGTCGCGGCGACACGGCCGGCCAGTTGCGCCAGGGGCACCGGTTCGACCCGACCCATGTTCTTGCCGGTGTAGTCGACTTCGGTCATGACGCCGGTGATCTCGACGGATTCGTTGGTCTGGGTCCGATAGCCCGAGACGACGACTTCGATCCGGGCGCCCTCGTCCAGCAGCGGTTCGATATCCCGGACCGCGTGGCGGAGATCGACGTACGTCGTCGGCGTCTCGGGTGTCCGACTCGTGTACAGGGTGTCCCAGATCTCCCAGAGACAGGTCAGGAAAAACCAGTGGAACACGTACGTGTGTGTGCGATCGTTGACCAGGACGCCGTAGTTGCTGATCGAGTGTCGGTGCGGGGCGAAACACGTCCAGGTCCGATCGACCAACACCAGAAACGGCGCGGGGATCGACCGGTGGCGCGCCTCGGTGCAGACGCCCTCCAGTTCGTCGTGTGTCGGGATCTCCGCGTCCGGTTTGGTGCAGATGCTGAGCTTGATGTCGATGCCGCGGGCTCTCGCCTCCCTGAGCGTCGGTTGCAGCTCGTAGAACTGTTCGGTGTTGACCCCCATCTGGATCTGGTTCTCCGCCCCCTCGATGAGCTCACGCGCCCGGTTGATGACGGTCTCGAACCGTTTGACGATGCTGACCTCGTGGTCGCTGATCTCCGGTTGGTCCCACCGTTCCTCGATCGTCTCGGCCGCGTCGAGATACTTGTTCGAGCGCGACCGCAGGTCTTCGAGCACGCCTTTCGGGTCTCTGGCACGGGCTGTCAGGCTGTCCTGCTGGAACGTCTCTATGTACCCTTTCGATTCCAGATCCCGGAGCACGTCGTAGATCCGCGGGTCCGGGACATCACACGATTCCGCCACATCTGTCGCGGACGCCGTCCCCAACTCCAGTAAGGCGACGTACGCTTCTGCCTGATACGGGGAGAGTCCGGCGTCCTCCAACACGTCGGTTAGTTCGTCGTCGTTCATCGGTGTCTCATGTGCATAGGGCGTTCGAACCGTGGGTCGGTTTCAATCTTTACCTTTCGCGGGCCACTGTGGGTGTTTCGGTTCCTCGATCCGGGCACACTCCACCTCGCTCAGCGACAGGTCGACCGCAGCGACGTTCTCTTCTAAATGCTCGACCGTCCGCGGTCCGATGATCGGCGCGTCGACGACCGGCTGTTCGAGCAGCCAGGCGAGACTCACCTGTGCGGGCGTCACGTCGTGGTCCGCCGCGATCGCCCGTATCGCGTCGAGCACCGCCCAGTTCTCCTCTGTGAACCGGTCGGCGGTGTACTCGTCGTCGGTCGCACGCCCCGCTGTCGGCTCGTCGCCGCGTTCGTACTTGCCGGCCAGGAACCCGCCGCCGAGTGGCGACCAGGGGATCACGCCGATGTCCTCGCTCTCACAGACCGGCAACAGGTTCGCCTCCTCGTGTCGGTCGACGGCGTTGTACTCGGGCTGCATACAGACGAACCGCTCGTAGTCCTCGATGTCCGCGGTGTACAGGGCCTTCTGGAACTGCCAGTTAGCCATCGTACTGGCGCCGATGTAGCGGACGTACCCCTCGTCGACGAGATGTGTGAGCGCCGTCAGGGTCTCTTCGATGGGGGTGTCCTCGTCCCAGCGGTGGATCTGATAGAGATCGATATAGTCGACGCCGAGTCGGTCCAGGCTGGCGTGACACTGATCGATGACGTGTTTCTTCGACAGGCCACCGCCGTTCGGCCCGTCGTGCATGTCGAAAAAGACCTTCGTCGCGACGACCATCTCGTCACGGCGGTACGAGTCGAGCACCGAGCCGACGATCTCCTCGCTCTCGCCGGCCGAGTACGCGTTGGCCGTATCGATAAAGTTGATACCCAGATCCAGCGCCCGCCGGAGCAAGGCCCGGCTCTCCTCGGCGTCGGCCATCATCCAGGGCTCGCTACTGCCGAAGTTCATCGTCCCCAGACAGAGTTCCGACACCTCCAGCCCTGTCGAGCCGAGCGTCGTGTACTGCATCTCCGAATCCGGCATGCCAGTATGTAACAACACCTGTTGTTAAAAAGTTTGGTGAGTGTACTACTAGATGGTTGCGTGGGGAGATTGATAAGGCCCGTGTTGTAAGGGAGGGACGATGGCCGATCCCGATTCGTTACGCGCAGAGACACACACCGGTGAGAACAGATGTTGGCCCTGTACGATCGTCAACCTCGCACTCCTCGGAGTGCTAACACTCTTTCTGGCGGTTCGGAAACGGCGGCTGGTGGCGGCCGGCGTGGCAACGCTCGGCGTGGGTGTGATCTATCTCCGGGGATATCTCGTCCCGTACACGCCCGCGTTCGCCCCGCGACTCGTCGCTGCCTCGCCGCTTCCCGACGAGTGGTTCCACGACGACTACGGGACGCCGGAGTACGCGGAGTCCGAGGACACGACGGACGACTCGGCCGACGAACAGTCCGTCGATCCCGAGGACGACACCTCGCTCGCGGACGGCGTCGACCTCGACGGTGAGACGGTGATGCGGGAACTCGCCGAAGCGGGCGTGCTGGACGCGGACGGGGAGATGCTGTTCCTCGCCGACGACATCGAGAGCGAGTGGCACGAACGCATGGACGATCTGTCGACGCTCCCGCTGGATTCACTCGCAGCCGAAGTCGGCGAGACGTTCCCCCACGTCGAGCACGCCGAGGGGCTCCACACGGACGGTCGGGACTGGGTCGTCGTCGGCGAAGAGAACGGAAGTCTCGTCGCGAAACCGGTCGTCGTCGCCGAACTCGCCGCCTACCGCGCGCTGTCGGCCAGCGTCGACGACCAACAGGTGCGGACCGCCGCTGCCGAGACGTTCCGGATGTTCCTCGAAGACTGTCCGGCATGTGGGACCGCGCTCGCAGAGTCGACGGAGGTCGGCTGCTGTGGCGGCTACACGAACCCCCGCGAGTCACCCGACGAGACGCTCGTCTGTCCGTCCTGTAAACAGCGGGTGTACCGGTTCCCGACCGAGTGACCGCGGTCGGCACTCGGGAACGAACCGAACGGAGTGCGGGAGAGGTCCCGCCGGCCGAAATCGGCCGTATTGGTGACAACCATGCGCGACGGCCTGGCAGATCCGTCACGATACGTCGGTCGATGGCTGGCCGGGTGTGCGACAGTTGGTGGGGGGAGAGTCCTGGCATGTGGGGATGACGATGGCACGTCGCCGGACTCGTCGGGGTCAGCAGTGCCGCCCGGGTCACGGGCGACGGGACACGACCCAGCCACTCAATTCTAACAACGGGTGTTGTAAATAGTTTGTGGCGATGGGTTAGCCGATAGCACATGCTATTAAACCCTCCCACACGGAGGTGGGCGTATGAAGAACACGGACGACCTGATCGCGAGCGCGGCCGACCTCGCGGAGCGGGGCCTCTCGAAGGGGGAGATCGCAGACGAACTCAACGTCTCGCGCGAGACAGCGAGCTGGCTGGTCGAGCGCAGTGGAACGGGGGCACAGCCGTCGGAAGCGCCCTCGGGCGGCCCACACGACATCCACGTCGACTGGTCCGCGCTGGGACGGGACTCCTCGCGGCTCTACCACGCCGGTGCCGCCATGGCGGACCTCGCGTCCAAACAGGGCCAGGATGTCGACCTGACCATCGGCATCGAGAAGGCCGGCGCACCCCTCGCGACAACCGTCGCCCACGAACTCGACACGGACCTGGGAACGTACGCGCCGACCAAACACCAGTGGGACGACGACGACAGCGAGACGGCGGACGGCTCGTTCTCGCGGAACTTCGCCGAGATCCGCAACCGGGACTGCTACATCGTCGACGACACGATCACGAGCGGGAAGACGATGTCCGAGACGATCAACGCCATCCGCCAGCAGGGCGGCAACCCGGTCGCCTGTGTCGTCCTGGCCGACAAGCGTGGGGTCGAGGACATCCAGGGTGTCCCGGTCTACTCCCTGTTGCAGGTCATCCGCGTCGGCAGCGAGGACGGGGACGAGTAATCAGCCCAGGTCGTACACACAGGCTTCGTAGGGACTGAGTGTCAGGTCGGCAGGGGTCGGTGGCGTCTCCCCGTAGTTCGAGATCAACAGCGACGCGTCGTCGACCGACACCACGTCGGGCACCGTGAAGGGGACGCGCTCGCTCGACCAGTTCAGGACGACGAGGAGCCGCTTCTCGCCGAGCGTCCGCCGATAGACGTATAGGTTCGGGTCGTCGGGAAGCAACAGTTCGTACTCGCCGTAGACGAGCGCGTCGGTGTCGGCTCTGAGTTCCAGCAGCTCCCGGTAGTGCGCCCAGACCGATCCCGGGTCCCGGCGGGCGCTGTCGACGTTGATCTCGGTGTAGTTGTCGGTGACGCCGATCCAGGGGTCGCCGTCGGTGAAGCCGGCGTGATCGCTGTCGTCCCACTGGACCGGTGTCCGCGCGTTGTCCCGCGACCGGGCGTTGACCAGCTCGCGAAACGCCTCGTAGGGTTCGTCCCGTTCGGCCATCAGCGCCGAGACGTGATTGATCGTGTCCGGGTCGCGGGTCTCGGCCAGGGACGCGAAGTCCGCGTTGGTCATCCCGATCTCGTCGCCCTGGTAGACGTGTGGGGTACCACGGAGCGTCAACAGGAAGGTGGCGAGCAGTTTCGCCGACTCCTCGCGGTACTCGCCGTCGTCCCCGAAGCGGGAGACGATCCGCGCCTGATCGTGATTCCCCAGGTACAGGGCGTTCCAGGCCTCGCCCTGGAGCTCCCGCTGCCACTTCGAGACGACGGCCTTCAGGTCCGTGAGCGCCCACTCGCTGCGGTCCCAGCGGCCGTCGGCGCCGTAGTCCAGTGACATGTGTTCGAACTGGAAGGTCATGTCCAGGCCGTCCGCGGAGTAGCTCGCCGCCTGGTCGGGATCGATCCCCGGCATCTCCCCGATGGTCATGGCGTCGTACTCCGAGAGGACTTCCGCGGACAGTTCCCGGCAGTACTCGTGGATCCGTGGCCCGTTGAGGAACTGATCGGTGCCGACCCAGTCGTAGTCGGTGCTGCCGTCGGGGTACCCTTCGGGCTTCGAGAGATGGTTGACCACGTCCAGCCGGAAACCGTCGATCCCCTTCTCCAGCCACCAGCGCAACATCTCGTAGATCGCCTCCCTGACATCGGGGTTCGCCCAGTTCAGGTCCGGCTGTTTCGTGTGATACGTGTGGAGGTAGTACGCCTCGGTCCGGTCGTCCCACTCCCAGGCCGAGCCACCCATGAACGACTCCCAGTTGTTCGGCGGGACGCGGTCGGGCGGCCCAGGACTGTCTGTCCCGTCGGTGGGACTCTCGGCTTCGCTCACCGCCTGGCCGGGGTGCCAGTGATACCAGTCCCGCTTGGAATCGTCGGCCGAGGAGCGCGAGGCCTGGAACCAGTCGTGTTCGTCGCTGGTGTGGTTGACGACCTGGTCCATGACGAGTCTGATGTCCCGGTCGTGGAGTGTGTCACGCAGGTCCTCCCAGTCGGCCATCGTGCCGAACAGGCTGTCGATCGCCCGGTAGTCGCTGACATCGTAGCCCATGTCCGCCTGTGGCGACTCGTAGACGGGACAGAGCCACACCACGTCGACGCCCAGTTCGTCCAGGTAGTCGACGCGTTCGGCGACCCCCTGGAGGTCGCCCACGCCGTCGCCTGTCGTATCCAGAAAGCTGCGGGGATAGATCTGGTAGACGACTGCCTCTTTCCACCACGTCCGGTCGGTCTCGGTCTGTGTTGTCATGCGTCGTCACGCCTGATGAGTTACAACAGGTGTTGTGAACAACTATCCCGGATAACTCTCAAAAAGATTGTGTCAGTTCGGTAGCGGATGGCCGTCGTCCTGCGGTCACCCGACCGTGGGTCCGGACCGGCATCGGTCGGCTCGTAGAACGCTCTGTGGCGCACCAACCCGTGTGTTCGTTCAGGTCCCTTCAGGAGGTCCGGTGCTCTCCGGAGACGGCGTGGACTCCCAGTACGCGCCAGCAGTTCCCCCGGGCGACGACCCGTTCCACCTCGACGGTGACGACGGCCCCTTCCGGGAGCGAGTTGATCAGTTCCCGCAGGACGGGGGACGCATACTCGACGATCTGGCACGTCGAATCGGTGTCGTCGGCGACGGCGACGGTCGAGTCGCTGCCGTCGGGCTGGTTGGTGATCGTGACCCGCACAGAGCGTCGTTCACTCTCGTCTACCTCGCGGTCCGGCGAGGAACGCGACTCTGCCGACGACTGTGAGCCGGCCCCACCCGCCAGCCGCCCGGTATCGCCCTCGGTGTCGCCCTCTGCCGAGCGTGTCTGGTTCCCCTCTGACCGTGCTGTCGGTCCGGCTGATCGTGCCATCGTTCGTAACCCGACTCGTCCGGAGCCACTTCGTTATACAATCCCTGCAGCCGTGGTAGGACCGTCCTACTCTCGGCAACGATGGAAAAAGCGTGACCGCTGGAACGCTATCGATCGGCCGACACGTCGAAGACGCTGGCCTCGAACGGCGCCAGCGTGAGCGACGGCAGGGCCGTGGCGGGGTCGTCGTAGTTCGAGACGAGCAGTCGTCCGTCCGTCTCGCCCAACTCGACCGTCCGGGCCTCGTCACTGAAGTTCAGCACGACGAGGACGCGCTCGCCCTCCAGCGACTGCGTGAACGCGAAGACGTGTTCGTGGTCCGGCAGGCACATCTCGAACTCCCCGTAGACGAACACGTCCCGCTCGTGGCGGAGGTCGATGAGCCGCTGGTAGTGCTCGAAGACGGAGTCCTCGGCGGCCCGGTCGTCGGCGACGTTGATCTCGGTGTGGTTGTCGTTGACCTTGAGCCAGGGGTCGCCGTCGGTGAAGCCGGCGTGGTCGCTGTCGTCCCACTGGACCGGCGTCCGCGCGTTGTCCCGTGACCGGGCGTTGACGAACCCGCGCAGTTCCTGGTAGTCCTCGAAGTCGTGTTCCGCAAGCAGCAGTTCGACGTGGTTGATCGTGTCCACGTCGACGACCTCCTCTAAGCTCTCCCAGTCGACGTTTGTCATCCCGATCTCGTCGCCCTGGTAGATGTAGGGGGTGCCACGGAGCGTCAGCAGGAAGGTCGCGAGCAGTTTCGCCGACTCCTCGCGGTACTCGCCGTCGTTCCCGAAGCGGGAGACGATGCGGGGCTGGTCGTGGTTGCCCAGATAGTTGCTGTTCCAGCCGTCTTCGGCGAGGCCGGTCTGCCACCGCTCGACGTACGCTTTCAGGTCGCGCAGCCCCCACGCCTCGTAGCCGTCGTGTGGGTCCCACCGGCCGCCGTCGTAGTCGAGGTTCATGTGCTCGAAGGTGAACACCATCCCGAGGCCGTCGCCGTCCTCGCCGGTGTACTGTTTGGCCTGTTCGACATCGACGCCGGGCATCTCGCCGACGGTCATCACGTCGTAGTCGGACAGCACCTCGTCGTCCATCTCCTGGAGGAACTCGTGGACCCGCGGGCCGTTCATGAAGTGTTCGACCCCTGTCTGCCAGTCACCCTCCTCGCCGTTCGGGAGACCCTGGGTCTTCGAGATGAGGTTGACCACGTCCATGCGGAAGCCGTCGACGCCACGGTCGAGCCACCACCGCATCATCTCGTAGACATCCTCGCGGACCTGTGGGTTCTCCCAGTTGAGGTCGGGCTGTTTCTCGTCGAAGAGGTGCAGGTAGTACTGCTCGCGCTCGTCGTCCCAGGACCACGTGTCGCCGCCGAAGAAGGACTCCCAGTTGTTCGGCGGGCCGCCGTCGTCGGCGGGGTCGTGCCAGTGGTAGTAGTCCTCGTAGCCGTCCTCGCGGCGCCGGGACTGCTCGAACCAGTCGTGTTCGTCGCTGGTGTGGTTGACGACCAGGTCCATCACGAGTTTGATGTCCCGATCGTGGAGTTCGTCGCGCAGTTCCTCCCAGTCGCTCATGTCGCCAAAGCGGTCGTCGATCGACCGGTAGTCGCTGATGTCGTAGCCGTTGTCGGCGTGTGGCGACTCGTAGACCGGCGAGAGCCACACCACGTCGACGCCCAGCGCGTCTAGATGGTCGACCCGCTCGATGATCCCCTGGAGGTCACCGACGCCGTCGCCGTCGCTGTCGTTGAAACTCTTGGGATAGATCTGGTAGACGACCGCTTCCTTCCACCAGGTCCGGTCTTCGCCCGTTCGATCGAGGAGCTGTGCGCTTGTGTTCATAGTACTGATCGTTGAACGGTGAAACGTAAAAGGGTATCGCAGATGATATGTTTTGGACTATTCGAACAAACGATTCATTCGGGGCCGCTGCTGTCCGGTGATTAGCCGACGGGGAGCGGGTCTATCTGTCGACGGGTAAGTCGTTGCTAATTGTTCATGTAAAATAACTGCCAGCGGTGGTCCCTCACAGGATCTATCAGCGGTCGAGCACGTCGTGGCGCGGCAGTTCGAGACCGTTCCCCACCGCGTCGACGGTCCGCGTCGGCCACTCGCCGGTCGTCGACAGCGTCTCCACACCGTCGTCGGTGACCAGGTGCGTGTCCTCGCTCTTTGCCCCCTGGACGGTCGGGTTCCAGGCGTACCCCTGCGGGAGGACGACCGGGGCGTCGCTCGACGGCGTGGCGATCCACTCCCGGCCAGCGAAGCCGGCGGCGCCGCCCTGGTGGTGGTTGCGCCACTCGCCGTCCCAGCCGACGGCGTCGTAGGCGTCCCGGATCGCGTCGAAGACATCGGCCGCCGTACCGCCCTCGCGGCCCACCTCGCGCGTGGCGGCCAGCGCCGTCGCCTCGACGCGCATCGCGGCCTCGGTTCGCTCGCCGAGCCAGTCCGGCGCGTCGAACGCGACCGTCCGGGTACAGCTCGTGTGCAGTCCCGCCCGCGAGGCGGTCACCGACAGCAGGGCGTACCCGCCCAGCGGTTCGTCTTTCGGCGTGTAGTGGCGGTACGACTGGGCGCGCTCGCCGCCGCCGACGAGGACGACCGGCGTGGCGATCCCCCCCGCTTCGAGTTCCCGCCGGAGGGCGGCGGTCACGTCCAGTTCGGTGTCGTCGGGCTCGATACTGCGGCCGACGGACTCGACCGCGCCGGCCACGTCGGCGCCCAGCGCACGGTAGGTGTCGATCTGGTCGTCGGTCAGTGGCTGCCGGAGCGCCGCCGCGTCGACACTGTCGAACCCCTCGACCGCGAAGTCGGCTGCCGCCGGTGTCGGGCTGACCGATTCGACGACCTCCGCCAGCCCGCGGGCGTGCCAGTCGAAGGTCTCGATGGGGGTCCCGTCGGCCAGTTCCTCGTCGCGCAGGCGGGGCGCCTCGATGTTGTCCGTGACGACCTGGATCTCGTCGCCGTCGTAGCCGGCCGCGGCGACGCCAACGTCGCCGCCCCGGTCGACCACGTTGTCCCCGCCCCCGGTCAGCCACGCGAAGGAGTTCGGCCGCGCGAACCAGACCGCTTCCAGCCCCTCGTCGTCGAGATACGCGTCCAGTCGGTCGGTGAGTGACATACCACCGCTATCAGAAAGGGCGCTAATAAAGACCCGCGTCGGTTACAGCTCGAAGCTCTCGTCGCCCTCCAGGACGACGACTTCGGTGTTGCTGCCGGCCGCCTTGACCTCCTTGACGAAGTCCTCCGTCTCGATCTCGATGGGCGGGAACGTGTCGTAGTGCATCGGGAACGCGTAGTCGAGGTCCAGCCAGTCGACGGCGATGGCGGCCTGCATCGGCCCCATGGTGAAGTGGTCGCCGACCGGGAGCGCGGCGGCGTCGGGTTCGAGGTACGGCCCGATGACCTCGCGCATCTCGGTCATCAGCCCGGTGTCACCGGCGTGGTAGAACGTCGTCGACTCCTCGTCGCTGACCTGTGTGGGCTTCGTGTCCGAGATGACGAAGCCGGCTGGCATCCCGCCACTGGCCCCGTAGCCGGTTTCGAGGCCGTTGGTGTGGTCGGCCCGGTGCATCGTCACGAAGGCGTCACCGATCTCGACGGTTCCGCCGAGGTTCATCCCCATGCCGCCGACGGCGTCGAACTCGCCGTAGGTGTCCTGACAGTAGCCGACGACCTCCGGGGTGGCGACGAGCGTGGTCCCCTCGTAACGGTCCACGTCGCCGATGTGGTCGGCGTGCCCGTGTGTCAACAGGACGTAGTCGGGGTCCAGTTCCTCGGGGTCCGTGTCCGTCTTGGGGTTGTCGAAGAACGGATCGATGAGCAGGTCCGTCTCGTCTACCGTCACGTGCCAGGTCGAGTGGCCGTACCAGGTCAGTTCCATAGACGGGCGTCCGTACTCCTGGCTGGCACTTAAGGATGTACCGCAACCACGTGGGGAGCAGCCGGCACCGGTGGGTTCTTCGCCCAGGCGAGAGACGTTCCGACATGGAGTTCGATTCGCCGTCTCGTAGGAAGTTTCTCGGGGCGCTGGGGGCTGTGGCGGCCGGTGTCGCCGGCTGTCAGTCCCCGGGAAGCACGGACCCCGACCCGGAGCTCGGTTCCGGGGGAACGAACGCTCAGTCGACCCCGGCCGGCGGGAACGCCGTCACCGAGGCTTACCGGGCGGCCGCCGACGCGGTCGCCTCGATCAGGGTGTCCGCCGACGGCCGAGGATCACAGGGCAGCGGGTTCCTCATCGACGACCGGCACCTGGTCACCAACGAGCACGTCGTCGCCGGCGGGACAGCCTACCACGCCCGGTTCCAGGACACCGGCTGGCGGGAAGTCTCGCTGATCGGGGCAGATGTCTACAGCGACCTCGCGGTCCTCCGGATCGACGAGCCACCGGCCGGGACCGCCCCGCTGTCGTTCGTCGACGGCGACCCACCGGTCGGGACCCAGGTGGTCGCCATCGGCAACCCGTTCGGGCTCGCCGGGTCGGTCTCGGCCGGGATCGTCAGCGGCGTCGACCGGACCTTAGAGAGCGCGAACAACTTCTCGATCGCCGACACAGTCCAGACCGACGCCGCGGTCAACCCCGGCAACAGCGGCGGGCCGCTGGTCACGCTCGACGGTGACGTGGTCGGCGTCATCAGCGCCGGCGGCGGCGACAACGTCGCCTTCGCCGTCTCGGCCGCGCTGACACAGCGGGTCGTCCCGGCGCTCGTCGACGGCGGCGAGTACGACCATTCGTACATGGGCGTCGTCCTCCAGGACGTGACACCCAGGCTCGCCGCGGCCGGTTCCATCGACCCCGCGGCGGGGGTCTACATCGACCGGGTCGTCCAGGGCGGTCCCTCCGACGGCGTGTTACAGGGGAGCGACCGGCGTGTCGTGGAGTCCGGCGTCGAGGTCGGCGTCGGCGGCGACGTGATCAGGCGGCTGAACGGGACCCGAACACCGACCCGGCAGGCGCTGTCGACCTTTCTGGCTCTGGAGACGAGTCCCGGCGACACGATCGATGTCACGCTCGACCGGGACGGCCAGCGGCGGACGGTCCAGTTGCCGCTCGGTACCCGGCCCGACCCCTGACGGCGGTCGCAACGCTTACTACAACTCGGTTGTATCACTAGTGAATACATGCGAGACAACCGACTACACACCGTTCTGTGGGCCGCGTTTTGCGGTCTGTTCGCCGTCTTCGCCGGCGCAGTGGCGCTCCCGGTTCGCCCGCTCGTGGGCGTCCTGCCGGCGTGGGCTGTCGTCATCGGAAGCGCGATCGTGACGATGGCAGCGGTCGCGGCGGCCGTCGCGCGGGCGGGGTGGCCGGCACGACCGGGTGAGTCACCCCGATGAGTGCCGTCGCGCTCGCGCTGATGGGCGCTTACCTCCTCGTGACGCTGGGTATCGGCGTCTACGGCTACCGGCGGACGGGCACCTCGCCACACGAGTACTTCCTCGCCGGCGGCTCGCTCGGGCGGCTCGTCTTCCCGTTGACGATGTTCGCGACCCTGATGAGCGCCTTCGTGTTCCTCGGCAGCGCTGGCTTCGGCTACCGGCACGGGCTGGGGTGGCTGGCGCTGCTCGGTGTCGAGGCACTGGCGGTCGTCCCGCTGGCGGTGGTCGGCCTGCGGGCGTTCCGGCTCTCGCGTCGGGAGGGGTACGTCACGCCGACCGAGATGCTCGGTGATCTCCTCGGCAGCGACGCGGTGAAACTGCTCGTCGTCGCCGTCCAGTTCGCCTGGGCGATCCCCTACGTGGCGATCCAGGCGATGGGCGGGGGGATCATCTTCCGGACGATCTCCGGCGGCAGCGTCTCCTTTACTGCCGGCGCGGCGGTCGTTACCGTCGTCACCGCCGTCTACCTCGGCCTGGGCGGTCTCCGGAGTGTCGCCTGGTCGGACGCCCTCCAGGGCCTGACCGTCGTCGTCTTGCTCGTGGCGGCGCTCGTCTTCGTCGTCCCCGCAGTCGAACCCCTCGCGCTCACTCGACGGGTCGCCGCCGAGACCGACCGCTTCACACAGGTCGGACAGGCCGGTCTCTTCACCCCGCGGGTGTGGCTCTCCTTCCTGCTGATGAACACGATGGCGGTCGTCGCCTACCCGCAGTTGTTCCAGCGCTTCTTCGCGGCCACCGACGAGCGATCCTTCCGCGCGCTGCTGGCGTGGTGGCCCGTGATGGTGTTGCTCGCGGCAGTCGTCCCGACGCTGCTCGGCGTCTGGGGCGGGACAGTCCTCCCCGGGCTGGAGACGCCGGATCAGGTCGTCCCGGCGCTCCTGCAGGCGTACACGCCGTCGGTCGTCGTCGGCGTCGTCATGGGCGGGGCGCTCGCGGCGATGATGAGCACGGCCGACTCGCTCGTGTTGACGCTGTCCTCGCTCGTGACCCGCGACATCTATCACGACCACGTGGCCGGCCCCGCATCCGACGACCGGACAGAGGTGTGGGTGAGCCGTGGCGTCGCCGTCGCGTTGCTGGCCGGCGGGTTCGGCCTGGCTCACGCCGCGACCGGGCGCGTTCCCGGAGTCGCCGCCGTCGGGACAATCGTCGATCTCTCGGTGTACTTCATCCAGGGTAACGCCCTGCTGTTGCCGGTGTTCCTGGCGGCGCTGTACTGGCGGGGAGCGACGGCAGCGGGCGCCGTCGCCGCCGTCGTCGCCGGCCAGGGGTACTTCCTGGGGGCGACCTTCGCCGGCCTGCCGACCTTTCGTTTCCTCCCCTTCGTCCCCGCGCTGGCCGTGACGGTGCTGGCGCTGGGTGTCGGATCGCTACTGACCGACCGAACGCCGACTGTCCGCTCGGAGCCGGACGCATGAACCCGTACGCTCCCATCGAGATAGACCGAGACGCGTGGACCCGCCGCGTCGTCGAGACGCACTTCGACCCCGACACCGGGACGCCCTACTGGCTGGAGTGGGCGGCCGAACGGGGCCTCGACGTACGGGCGGCCGTCGACGGCTTCGACGACATCGAGCGCGTCTTCGGCTCGTTCGACGAGGACGTGCTCCGATCGCTCCCCGTCGAGCGGTTCCACCCGCAGTCGCTGTCGGGTCCCCGTCGCGTCTACGAGACCGGCGGGACGACCGGCGAGCCAAAACGGGTCGTGATGGCCGACTACTGGCGAAAGCAGGCCGCGTGGGCCGACCGGGTCCTGCCCGACGCGTTCCCGCGGGGGAACCTCCTGATGCTCGGCCCGCCCGGCGGCGCGAACAACGCCGGCGCGTTCGTCGAACACCTGGCCGACCGCTGGGACGCGCTGCCCTTCTTCGTCAACATGGACCCCCGCTGGGCGAAACGGCTCGCGGACGAGCCCCGTCGGTTCGACGAGTACGTCGCCCACCTCGTCGAGCAGGCACAGCGCGTCGTCTCGACACAGGACGTGACGGTGCTGTTCACGACCGCGCAGCTGCTCGAACGACCCGCCGTGCGGGAGCTCGTCGCCGATTCGGGCATCGACGCGGTGTATCACGGCGGGACGGCACTGGACTCCGACACACACCGGGTGTTCCGCGAGGAGTGGTACGCCGACGTGGCCGTCGCCGGCGAGTACGGTAACACGCTGATGGGCGTCGCACAGGAGGCCCCGCCGCAGCTCCGCGAGCCGGCGGCCCGGGCGTACAGCCTCGATTACGTCCCCTGCGAGCCGTACTTCGTCCCGGAAGTCGTCGACGACGGGGACACCGTCTCCTACGGCGAGCGCGGCCGTGTCCGGCTGACCGTCCTCAGCGAGGAGTTGTTCGTCCCGGGCCTCACCGAGCGCGACAGTGCGGTGCGCGTCCGCGGCGAGGCCCCGCTGGAGTGGGACTGGCTCCGGGACCCGGGGACCGCCGAGGCGGCGACCGACCGGACGACCGACGGCGTCTACTGATGACCGACCCGACGCTCCCGCTCGTCTCCGGTGGCGA
This sequence comes from Haloarcula pelagica, assembly GCF_030127105.1. NCBI lineage: Archaea > Methanobacteriati > Methanobacteriota > Halobacteria > Halobacteriales > Haloarculaceae > Haloarcula > Haloarcula pelagica. The sequence continues at coordinate 3,378,155 of NZ_CP126161.1, forward strand.
GCGCGAGACGCGGCGGACGCGGACGCTGACCGGTATCGGCGGCGACCTGAGGACGGTCGCACAGGCCCCGCGAGTCCGGGTCCACGACGCGGTCGAGACCGCCCGGGAGTCGGGCTTCGACGCGCTCGGGACGACGCCGGTCCGGGAACTGCTCGACCGGCTGGCCGACGCCGGTCGCCGGTTCGCCGGCCACGGGCCGCCCGACGATCTGGCCCCGGTCGCGGACTACGCGGAGCGGGTCGCCCGGGCGAGCGGCCTCCCGGTCGGCTGGGTGCGGACGAGCGTCCACTGGCTCGCTCGCGGCCTGCGCCACGCCGCCGAGGGCCTCCGAGCGCAGTCGCCGACCGGGGACCTCGGGGTGTACGACGATCCTGCATACGTCCGCGAGCGGGACGTGGGGCTGGCGTTCGCGCCCCGGATTCGCGTACTTGGCGGCGTCATGCCGGCCAACGACCCGGCGGTGTACGCCTGGCCGGCCCTCGCCGTGGCGATGAAGCTCCCGGTCGTCCTCCGGCCGTCCCGGCGGGACCCGTTCACCGCCGTTCGCCTCGCCCGGGCGCTGCTGGCCGCAGGCGTCCCCGAGTCGGCCGTCCACGTCCTGCCGGGCGACCGCTCGGTCGGCGAGACGGTCACCGCGCGGTCCGACCACGCGCTCGTGTTCGGCGGCAGCGACGTGACGGCACGGTACCGCGACGACCCGACCGTCGAGACGTACGGTCCGGGCCGGTCGGTCGCCGTCCTCGCTCGCCAGCCCACCGACCGGGAACTGGACACCCTCGCCCGCGGGATCACGCGGGCCGGTGGCCGGACCTGTTTCAACCTCACCCGGATCGTCGCAGTCGAGGACTGTGACGCCGACACACTCGCGGCTGCCCTCGCCGAGCGTGTCGTCGCCGCGACGGACGGCCCGGCCACCGACCCCGCGACCGATGTCCCGTCGTTCCCCGACCCCGACCGGGCGCGACGGATCGACGAGCTAGCTGAGGGGGCGGGCCAGGACGTGACCGCAGTGCTTCGATCGGGTCCCCGCCTCCGTGAGCACGGCGACCACACGCGCCTCGGCCCGACCGTCGTCCGGAGCGACGAGTTCGTCGAGGAACTCCCCTTCCAGTTCGCCGGCGTCACGGAACGGTCGCAGTCGTCGCCGACGGAACTACTCCGGGCGCTCGACAGTGCGTATCTGGGTGTCGCCGTCGGCGACGACTACGAGGCGGCGATGGCCCGCTCGCCACGCGTCCGGAAGGTCTACGGGGGCGGCTACCCGGCGACTGTCGACCTCCGAGAGACTCACGAGACGTTCCTGGCCGAGTTCTGCTACGAGACCACCACGTACGACCCATCCTGACGCTGCCGGCCGTGGTCGGTGGGGCGATGCAGTCGGCTAGCGAGCGACACCGCTCAGTTCAGCACGACGAACCGGTAGTTCAACAGGACCGCGAAGCTCACCCACAGGAAGTACGGGACGAGCAGCCCGCCGGCCCGGCGATCGATCCGCCAGAACGTCCAGAGTGTCGGCACCAGCACGAGCCACAGGCCCGCGACGACGGCGAGGGCGACGGTGAGGTCCTGGGCCGAGAAGAACGTCGGCGTCCACGCGACGTTGACGGCCATCTGGGCGACGAACAGCCGGAGCGCGACGACCCCCCGAGTCGTCGTCCGGGCGTCCCGCCAGACGACGTACAGCGCGACTCCCATGAGCGTGAACAACAGCGGCCAGACCACGCCGAACACCCACGGCGGCGGGTAGATCGCGGGCTTGGCGAGCGACTGAAACCACGCCGTGTTCGGCCCGCCGAGTACTGCCGGCAGCGCGCCGACGACGTTGACGAGGACGACGGCCACGACGGCGCCCGGGAGGTCGCCTCTGTCGAGTGTCGGCCGCCGCCGACCGGTTTCGTCGTGGTCGCTCATGCCCGTGGTAGGTGACGGGTCCGGATAGATGTCCCGTTCGTCAGTCCAGCGCCATGCCGCCGTCGACGCGGAGCACTTCGCCGGTGACGAACTCGTGGGTGAGCAGGAACCGGACGGCGCTCGCCACCTCCGCCGGCTGGGCGGCGTAGCGGTCCAACAGCGTGTCGACCGTCTCGTGGCCACGGAACCGCCGCTCCTCCAGGGACTCGACGATGGCGTCGTTCATCGGTGTCTCGACCGGTCCCGGCGCGACGACGTTCGCCCGCACGCCCTCGGGACCGAGTTCGCGAGCCAGCCCTCTGACGTACCCCTCCAGCCCGCTCTTGGACGCGGCGTAGGCCGTGTCGACCGTTCCCAGGGTCGCCGCGACGCTGGAGACGGCGACGACTGCCCCGCCCTCGCCGGCCCCGGTGTCGGTCCCCGTCTGCAGCCGCTCGACGGCCGGTCTGAGGACGTTCGCGGCGCCGGCGACGTTGACCGCCAGGTGTCGGTCCAGGTCGGTCGCCGTCTGCTGGTCGACCGCACTGGAGTCGGTGTAGCCGGCACAGGTGACGACCGCGCCCAGCGGCCCGAGTTCGGCCCCGGCACCGACGAGGTCGGCGGCTGCGGACTCGTCGGTCACGTCGGCCTCGACGGCGCGAGCGATCACGCCGTGGGATTCGGCACGCTCGACGGCGGTCGTCGCGCTCTCCTCGTCCGTGTGATAGCCGACCGCCACGTCCGCGCCGGCGCGGGCGAGGGCCGCGACGACCGCCCGCCCGATCGGTCCCGACCCCCCGGAGACGACCGCGGCGCTGTCTGTCAGGTCCATAGCGGTCGTCGGGAACGGCCGGACAAAGCGGTTGCGTTCACTCCAGCGGTTCGGCCGCGTCCTGCTCGACGAGGGGGTCGGCGTTGTCGGCCGGCAGCGTCACCACGTCGTCGGCCGAGAGGTCGTACTCGCGCTGGTCGACGCCGAGTATCTCGCCCACGTCGGCCGTGATCCGGACCGTCCGGCGGTCGACGGTCGTCTCGCCGCCGTCCGGTTCCGGCCGCGGGTCGGCCGTGGAGTGGGCGGCCGATTCGCCCCGCGGGTCCGACTCCGACGGCGGGGACTGCTCGGGTGGCTCGTCGTCCGCGACGACTGCGGCCTCGTGTGCCGGCCGGTCGGTGCCGTCGTCGGTCCCCGAGGCGGCGTCGGGACCGTCGTCGGACCGGCCCGAATCACCGCCCATCAGGTCCGCCGCGTCGACGCTCGGCTCTGGTGTCTGTTCGGAACTGGGCTCGTCCGGCTCCGCGGTCCCCGTCTCCCGATCCGCCGTCGGCGACCGCTGTTCGGTCCCGCCCGTCGATTCCGCACTCGCGTCGGCGCTCCCGGTGTCCGGGCTGGACTGTTGCCCGTCGACGGCCCCGGTGGGGGCCTCGCCGGCGATGACATCCAGCACGTGCTGGCGGTTGTCCTCGATCGCCGTCACGAGCGTCTCGAACAGGCCCCGTTCCTCCTGTGTCAGTCCGCCGTCCTCGGTAGGCATGTCCGCCGCCGCCAGCGAGGCCATCTTGACGATCTTCCCGACACGGCGCTCGTAGATCGCCTCGACGGTCTGTTCGGCGGTCTTGATGTCGTCGGTGAGGCGGTTGACCTCCGGGGCGTCGAATGGGTCCTCGGCGCGTTCGGCCGCGCGCTCGCGCTCCTCCCGGAGCTGGTTGACGAACTGGCCAGCCTCCTCGTAGAACGTGGGGCGCAGCTGCTGGAGCTGGTCCGTCTGGCGCTCCCGGGACTGCACCGACTGGAGTTCGTCGAGGTTCATTCCTGGCTTTTCTCGGCTCTGCCGCGGGCCATCAGGAAGACGCCCACGGCCTCTGGTACCGTTACCTCTCTTTCCTCCAGTGTAAAAGTATCGCCGTCGAGCTCGACCCGGCCGCCGTCTGTCACTTCGACGGTGATCTCGTGGCCGCGGAACGTCTCGGGCACCGCATCGACCAGCGGATCGAAGGCGTCGATCTCGTCGCGGTCGATCCGTCTGACCGCCAGTCCGCTCCCGCCGTGGAGCGATCCCGGGAGTCTGATCAGCCGGTTGGTGTCCGTCGTCACCGGTTCGTCGATCGGCGCGTTGTCGGCCGCGACGGCCTCGTGGACGACGAGTTTCGCCAGTTGGAACACCGCCGGGTGGACATCGATGTTGCCGGCTTCGAGTTCCTCGTAGTTGTTCCGGGCCGCGGTGAGGGCGGCCTCGGCTTTCCCCTCGCCGATCCGGTCGTACTCCCGGAGCCGTGCGACGGCCTCGCTTTCCTCCATCGCGAGCACCTCGTCGAACAGCGAGAGGAGGTGTCGGTGGGCGCGGGCGCTCCACCCGCCGCTGGTGTCGAGCAGCCGTTTCTGTGCCGGACTGGACCGCCCGGCGGTCCCCGCGACGGCCTCGGCCGAGACGAGTTCGTCGAACTCCAGTCCGATCCCGCGGACGTAGTCGACGATCTCGCGGCGAGCGTTCCGTTCCAGTGGCTTGACACCCTCGTCGCGGACGTGGACGTGGTAGCCCCGCCCGCCCGAGAAGACGACTGTCAGATCCTCGAAACCGAAGTCGTCTTCGAGGAAGTCGAGCAACCTGAGTAAGGCGTCCTTACACTTCGCGAGCATCTCGGCGTAGCTGTCCTCGCCGAGCGTGACCGACGGCAGGTGGTCGGCGTCCAGGTCGAAGACGAGGTCGGACGAGCGCCACCCTTTCGCGCTCATCTGGGAGGCGCTTGGGTCGTCGTACCGACCGGCCGAGAAGTAGACGTGTCGGGGGCGGTCGCGTCCGAGGAACCCCTCGATGTCACCCAGGTCAAGCAGCGACTCGTGGCGGATCATCGTCTCCCCCGGACCCTCCGTCCACGGGATGTACCCCCACTCGCGCTCGTTCGCGGCCGGCGGCGGCGTCACCGACGCCTGTCGGTAGTGGTCGCCAAAGCGGCCTCTGAGATAGGTACGGGTCCGCCCTTCCATCGGCTACCGGGTTGGGGTGGTCGACTCAAAAGGGTTCCCTTACCTGCGCAGTAGGTTCGTCAGTTTCTCCGTAATGGAGTCCTCGCCGAGTTTCAGGTAGTAGGCGTCGCCGCCGTCCTCGTAGTAGTCGTCGATCCGGCGTCGGACCTCGAAGCCGATGTGCGTGTAGAACTCGATGGCCTCCCGGTTGGTCGTTCGGGCGTGACAGGTCACACTCCCGTAGTCCTCGGCCACGCGGGCGACCAGGCGCTTCCCGAACCCGTGGCCACGGTAGTCGCTGTCGACGGCCAGAAAGAGGATGTAACCGTCGCGTCGGACCGACGCGAACCCGACCAGTCGGTCCTCAGAGCGGTCGATGTAGAGGTAGACCCGGGACCGCCGGTAGGCGTTCTGGAAGAAGCCCCGCCGCTGTCTGAGGACCCCCTCGGACTCGCGGATCGACTCCTTGAGGCGCCAGGCTGCACCGACGTAGTCGTCGTCCCCTCTGTCGACGACCTGTGTTTCGACGTTGACGCTCACTGCCACGTCTATAGCAGTGGGGCGAATATAATTCCACCGACGGCGCCGAATACCGGGGATCTCAGTCGCGTACACGGTCACGCAGTTTTCGCGGTCAGACAGGGTTAGGTGTCTTCGGCCCGTGGGTTGGGTATGTCCGTTGTGCTGTCTACCGGTGGTCTCGGCCTGCCGGGGCTGTGGGCGGCGCTCGCCCGGCGACCGCTGGCCCACGTCGACTACGTCACCGACGGTCCCGGGGCCGCGATCGACGCCGTCCAGTTCGCCCTCGAAGTACTCTCGAACCCGTTCAACGCAGCCGTACTCGCGGTGTCGGCCCTCGCTGTGGCCGGCGGGGCGGCGGCGTACCTCTGGGTGCGACCGACGATCACCGACATCGTCATCCTCCGGGAGAAACTCGCGGGCTACACCGACCTCGTCCCGTGGATGATCCGCCTGAGCGTCGGGCTTCCGCTCGTCGGGGCGGGCTTTCAGGGGTATCTGTTCGCGCCCACGATCACTTTCGACACGGCCGCGAACCCTCTGGTCAGGCTCCTGTTTATCGGGCTCGGCTTTTTCATCCTGTTCGGGCTGGCGACCCGCATCGTCTCCGCTATCGGGCTCGGAACGTACGTCTCTGCGCTGTTTCTCGATCCTGGGGTCGTCCTCGCGCTAGAGTACGTGCCCGCCTTCGTCGCGCTACTGATCCTGGGGGGCGGACGGCCCAGTGCCGACGACATGCTCCAGGCCGTCGCCAGTACCGAGGGAACCTACTACGGGCGCGTCGACCCGGTCCATCTCCTCAAGGGGTTCCTCGACCGGCGCACCCAACCGTACCGCCGGTTCGTCCCGACGATCGTCCGGGTCGGCATGGGCCTGTCGTTCATCTATCTCGGGTTGATCCAGAAGCTCGCCCAGCCGGGCAGCGGCCTGCTCGTGGTCGAGAAGTACGATCTGACCGCGGTCGTCCCGGTCGACCCGGGGCTGTGGGTGCTCGGTGCCGGACTGACCGAGATCGCGGTCGGCGTGGCGCTGATCGTCGGGCTGTTCACGCGCGGGGCCGCCGCCGCGTCGTTCGTCCTCTTTACGACCACGCTGTTCGGGCTTCCGGACGACCCGGTACTGGCACACGTCGCGTTGTTCGGCCTCGCTTCGGCGATCTTCACGATGGGGGCCGGACCGCTCTCGCTGGACTACGCGATCGGACGCCCCGCCGAGGAACCCGACGAGAGCGCGGGCCTCGCGGCCGACTGAGTCAGCCGCCCGACCACTCGTCGAGTTGCGTCCGGTTCCCGCTCGTGTTGTAGTAGATCGTGACTGTGTCCTGCTGGGCCACGCCGGCGCCGTAGGCGTTGCCCGAACTCAACTGCGCGATGTCACCCGGACCGACCAGCGCCGACTCGTTCGTGTTCGCTACTTCCGCCCAGGTGACCGTGTTCTGTGGCCCTTCGAGTTCGAGCGTGCCGGCCTCGAACTCGTCGCCCTGGCTGTGGGTGATCAACAGGAGGCTGCTGTCGCCGACGTAGTCGAACGTGAAGTTCGCCTGCGGGCCGGCGTCGGCCTGGGTGTCGAACACCAGCACGCTCAGCCCGACCGTCGCCGTCATCACGATGGTCATCCCGACGAGCACTGCGACGCCGATCGATTCGGACATCCCGACCGAGTCGCGCCAGAACTGGCCTCCCATTGGTGGTTGTCGGCCACGTACGCGAGCCCGCCTAAAGACCCTTCGGCCCAGGGGGAAGACACATATCGGTCCGGGACACAGCCCTCAACATGATAGACGAGACCGTCGAGCAGATCGAGGAGATGCAGACCCACAGCTCATCGGTCGTCGCCGTCAAGGCCGCCGAGGCGCTGCAGACGCTCACCGAGCGGGACTATCCCACCGTCGACGAGTATCTCCGGGCGCTCGAACGGAACAGTAGCGCACTCCGTCGTGCCAACCCCTCCCACGCGTCGCTGTACACGACCCAGCGACGGATCGTCCAGGAGGTGACCGAGGCGGACCCGGGCGATGTCGAGACAGCGAAAGAACTGACCCGGTCGGCCGTCGACGCCGTCGTCCGAGATGTCGAGACGGCAAAGGAGGAAGCCGCCGCGCGGGCGGCCGACCTCATCGTCGACCACGACGTATTGTTCACCCACGAGTACTCCTCAACGGTCCTGGACGCCATCGACAGGGCGCTGGCCGATGGGGCGTCCTTCGAGGTGTACGTCACCGAGTCCAGACCGCGCTACATCGGCCGGAAGGCGGCCCGGAAACTCGCCGACCGTGACGGCGTCGACGTGACGCTCATCGTCGACAGCGCCGCCGGCCACTACCTCCCGGAGGCCGACCGCGTGCTCGTCGGGATGGACTGTATCGTCGAGGGGACGCTGTACAACCGGGTCGGGACCTACCCCATCGCGGCGACGGCCGCCGACGTGGGTGTCCCGGTCACCGTCGTCGGGGCGGCCGCAAAGTTCGCCGAGGGGGCCTTCGCCTTCGAGAACGATTTCCGGTCCCCGACCGAAGTGATGCGGGAGCCTGCAGAAGGGTTCACCGTCGCCAACCCGGCCTACGACGCGACGCCGACGCGATTGCTCGATTCGGTCGTCACCGACGAGGGCGTCACCGAGTACTGAACTTACCGGTCTGTCACGACAGCGTCACAGACCGGGCAGTAGCGCCGCTCGCGGTCCTCGTCCCGGCGGAGCAGCCAGTCGCCACCCACCGGACTCTCGTGCCCGCACTCGGCACAGAACAGCACGCCTTTCTGGCGAGCCTGGGACGGACCCCCGGACTGTGCCCGGTCGAGCGAGTAGGTATCGGTGGCAGTCATCACTGTAACACAGTTCCTCTACCGGGAAATACCTGTTGGGGAATTGTTTGATTATTCAGTCACGTCTGGCCCGAACGTTTAGTAACGACCCTGATAAACCAACATGCATAGTCTTACATGTACATTCTATCGTCGGGCATCACGTCTTCCTCCGCCGCGTCCAGTCGCTCGGCCAGCGCCTGATAGTGGGCCTCGACGTTCGCGGCGAACGCCTCCAACGGCCCGGTGTCGGTATCGAGATCGTGGGCGGCGGCCAGCGCGTCGAGCAGGCGCAGTGCCGCTGGGGCGTCGGGTGCTTGCGCGTGAACGGGCGTGGTGAAGACGCCTACGTCGAGCGGGTCCCGTTCGATCCCGCGGTCGAGCAGTTCGGCCGGCAGACCGTCCAGAAAACCGTTCCCCATCGGTCGGATGTCGGTCCCGTCGAGGAACGACGCTCTGTACCCCTCGGTCGCGATGTAGAACGGAACGTGGTCGTCCGGGCCGTGTGCCATCGGGACACCCGACAGCACCGCCACTGTCTCGGTCTCGGCCGTGTGACAGAGCGCCTCGATCGCGTCGGCGACGCCAGCGGCCGCGTCGACGGTCACCATCCGCTCGCCGACGACCACGCCGAACGACCGCTCGTCGTCGACGTACAGCCGAGTGTGGTGTCGCGGCACGCCGTCCCGGAACGGTGTGATCGGCGGCGGCCCGCCACCGGTCAGGTAGCCTACCTGCTCCATCGGACGCTGATCGGTGAGGTAGTCGACGGCGGTCAGCCCGGCCAACCCGTACGCCGAGACACCGACGACGAGCGTATCGACCGATTCGACAGATTCACCGAGTTCGAACCGCGGAGTCTCAGCCATACCGTCCCCTCAGTGGGCGCGTGCTAATCAATTACGGAGGGGGAACGTTTTTCTCGGGTGGTCGTACACAGATAGATATGGCCGCTGTCCCGTTGTTACAGGCGACGCCGACCCCCGATCCGTCGGCCACGACGTTTGGCGGCCTGCTCCCGGTCCCGATCCCGCTGTGGCTCGGCCAGATCCTCCAGACGCTCGTGGTGCTGGCCGGGGCGTATCTCGCCTCGCGGTTGGTCGTGCAACTCCTGGGCCGCCGGGTCGCACAGCGATTCAAACGGCCGAGTCTGACCCGGACGGTGCTCCGTAGCATCCGCGTGAGCGTCTTCCTGCTCGCCCTGCTCTCGATTATGAACATCTGGGGGCTCAACATCGGCGAGATCGGGCTCTCTGTCGCCGTGTTCTCGGCGGTCATCGGTGTCATCGTCGCGCCGATCGTCGGGAGTTTCGTCTCCGGCGTGTTCCTGCTCGCGGACCAGCCCTACGAGATCGGCGACATGGTCGAACTCTCGGACGCGGACCAGCGGGGGTTCGTCGAGGACATCACGCTTCGACACACGAAGATATTCACTCTCGACAACACGTTCCTGGTCATCCCCAACGGTTCGATGCGGGAACGGGACGTGGTGAACTACTCCGCCGAGGACTCACGGACGCGACTCTCGCTGGACGTGCTGGTCACCTACGAGAGCGACATCGACGAGGCGCGCCGGCTCGTCGAGGAGGCCGCACGCGAGGTCGACAACGTCATCGGCGGCGGGCCGAACATCCGGATCGGCTCGGCCCGGTACCCGTCCGCGCCGACGGCGTACATCAACACCTTCGGCGACCACGGCGTCCTCCTGACGCTTCGGTACTGGGTCACCGAACCGTACAAACTGCTCGCGGCCCGCTCGAAGGTCCAGACGAACGTCTGGGCTCGGCTGGACGACGCCGACGTGGAGATCGCCTACCCCCACTCACATCTGTACTTCGACGACACGAGCGGTCAGCTCCAGGTTTCGATGGACGGGCAGGCGGAACAACCGCCCGATCCGGCTCAGTTCTCCGAGGACGCCGAGTACCGCGAGGGCTGACTGTCGGGGCTGACGGTGACGATGTCACAGTCCAGTTCCTCCCGCAGGAACTGCTCGATGTTCGGATCGTCGACCAGCCGACGGATCATCTGGCGCCAGCGGCCGACCTGCTTGTCACCGATCACGACCACGTCGGCCTCCTGGGCCGCCACCTCGTCTAAGATCGTCTCCTCGACGAGCATCCCCGAGCGGACGACGTAGCGCGTCCGGGGGAGGTGACCGAACTCCTCTTCGACGGTGGCTTTGAGTGCCGACCGCGAGACGGTCTGTCCGTTCTGATAGAGGTTGACGTGCAACACCGTGAGCGCGGCGTCGGTGGATTCGGCGATCCGGATGGCTTCCGCGAGAGTGGCCCGCGAGTTCGCCGAGAGGGGATACCGGACCGGAACGACGACCTGTTTCATTGCTCGCAGATTCGACTGCCGGGGTTAAATCCCTAGCGGCGTAGGACCCGCCCTTCGACGGACGGGTCGATACCGACTTCCCTGGCGTACGCCGCCAGCACCTCGTACTGAAGCCGTCCGGTTTCGACGCGATGGGACTCGGTCAACACCGGGAACTCCATGGGCGAGGTGAGCAAGTAATCCGTCGTCGCCAGGGTGTACGTCCGGTCGTCCTCGACCGGGGAGCCGTCGACGCTGAGCCGCTCCACGCGGCGCTTCTCGCGGTTCCAGACGACCTCGACGCCGCTGAGATGGGCGTGCCACCAGGCCGAATCACCGTAGTCGACGACCTGGCCGCTGGCCTGCCGGCACAGTCGCCGGAGTTCCGCGCCGGTGAGGCGGGCGACGACGACCGGTTCCTCGAACGGGACGACCGAGACGAGGTCGGCGACCGTCACGGCCCCCGACAGCGGCGTCTCGTCGGTTCTGACCCCGCCGGCGTTCTGCAGGCCGATGTCCGCGCCCGTCTGCCAGCGATAGGCGTCCGCGACGAGGTTCCCGATCCGGCTCTCGCCGCCTTTGGTCGCCTGCCGGGACCGCGAGATCGGGTCCTCGACGTGGGCGACCGTCTCGGTCAGTCCGGACCGGGCGAGTCGCCCCTCGATGGCGCGGGCGACCGACTCGTCGTAGGCAGCCATCTCCTCGACCGTGCGGAACGCGGCAGCCGGCTCCGCCCCGTCGAGATCGACTTCGACCACGGTGTGCCCGTTCGACCCGGGCCGGGCCAGCAGCGTCCCGTCGACGTGTGTGATCCGCTGCTCGTGGACGTGGCCCCCGAGGATCACGTCCACGTCGCACTGGCTGGCGAGGTCGTCGTCGCCCCGACCGAGATGCGAGAGGACGACGACCCGCTCGGCGCCACGCGAACGCAGCGCCCCGGCGGCGTCTGCGACGGCCGACACCGGGTCGGTGACCGAGAGGGCGCCGCTCCGGGACTCGTCGCCTCGGCGTCGGGGGTGGTGACGCCGACGAAGCCGACCCGCGTCCCGTCGACGGTCCGGAGCGCCCAGGGTTCGGTCTCGTCCGCGGCGAAGCGGTTCCCATCCTCGCGGACGTTGGCCGTGAGCCACGTCTGTGGCGTCTTCCCGACGATCGCCCTGGTCGCGTCGACGCCGTGATCGAAGTCGTGGTTCCCGAAGGTCTCGAAGGCCGGGTCGACCGCGCCGAACAGCTCAACTGACTGCTGTCCGTCGGTCACGAGCGAGAGGACACCCGGACCGGTGTTGTCGCCGGTCCCGACCAGCAGCGAGTCGGGGCCGTCGAGCGCGTTCAGCGCACCGGCCAGGCGGGCCAGGCGATCCGGGTCGTCGTAGGCGTTTTCCACGTCGGAGTAGTGGAGGAGCCGCGGACTCATCGTCGGAGGGAGGGGGCCGAGGCGGATAGCCGTTCCGCAGTCGTTTAGCCGCTGGCGCGCCATCGGTCGGTATGGAACAGCGAACAGGACCGGACGGCGAGACGTTGTTCATCGACCGCGAGGACGGCGATATCGGTACGAAAGCACCGTTTTACGTCGTCTATCTGGACGCCGACCGCGAGCGCCGCTGGGGCTTTTTCTGTGGCAACTGCGAGACGTTCAACAACGCGATGGACTCGATGGGACGCATCCAGTGCAACGACTGTAGCAACCTCCGCAAGGCAGAAGAGTGGGACGCGGCCCACGAGTAGCGGCGGCGTGAGCGGGCCGTCAGACCGACTGCAGCGCCGTCGCCTCCGGCGCTTCGAACAACTCCGCGACCGCCGCCGAGGCGTCGGTCCGTTCGCTGGCGTTCTCTAACAGGACCGTCTCGCTGGGGAACAGCCGTTCGCCCAGTTCCAGCCCGTGGTCCCGCGCCGTCGAACCGGTCACGGTCAGATAGACGCCGATCCCGGTGGCGGCGATGTCGGCTTCCTCCTCGACGCCGCCCTCGGGGTAGGTGAAGCTGATCCCGTCGAGCGCCGCCGTCCCCAGCACTGCTTCGACCAGGCGCTCGTACCGCGGGGAGATACACAGCGCACCCTCGTAGCCGGTGACGAACTCGCGGTCGAGGGCGCCGTCCTGGCTGTCGATGACCTCGGGCGTCGCCAACAGCGTGTGATAGACGGTATCGCCCAGTCCGGTTACCACCCGCACGTCGGTGTCCAGCGGATCGATGCGGTCGTTGATCTCCCCGATACTCGTCAGCGGGTCGTCACGCAACTGGACGACCTCTTCGAGGACGAGGTCGGCGCTATCGAACCCGAGCGCGAACTCGTGGGTCCGCAGCGCCCGGAACGGTTCCTCCCGACCGACGAGCTGGACATCGCCCGCCGCTGTCGGGACGGTAACGCTGTCGAAGACGATCCGGCGGGGCATCCCGTCGCGGTCGTCCCGGAGCATCGAGAACTCCGGTTCGGTCCGGTCGGTCAGTGTCGAGTACGACGAGAGCCGGTCGTAGACGTTCCGGTCGGCCGACTGGTTGCCCTTGGTGACGGCCTTCTCGTAGCGCAGCGTCGAGATGATGTCGTCCGCCAGTTCGGTCGTCCCGGTCCGGGCGGCGAGCCGTTCGAGGACCGCTTCGAGAGGCCGCCCCTTGCGTGGAACGGCCACTCTAGTCGTCGTCATTGGGGAAAGCCACGACAGGGATCGGTAAAACGAGTTCGGTTAGTTGCCGCCGATGACCGACGAGAGTTGCTCGCGCCACTCGTTGAGTTCGACGATCTCCGATTCGAGGTCCGAGAGGCGCTCGTCGAGCTCGCCGTCGCCCATCTCCTCGCGCACCTGTTCGATCTCGGACTGCAGATCGGAGAGCTGCTCGTCGAGTTCGTCGACCTGGGTGTCGAACTCGTCGACATCGTCCTCGACGGTTCGGAGGCTGTTGCCGATGGAGTTGACCTCCGACTCCACCTCGTCGACCTCGTCTTCGACCTGGGACACCTCGCCTTCGAGGCGCTCGACCCCCGAGTTCGCCGTCTGTGCGGTCGAGCGGGCGCTCTCGATGTCGGACTCGAAGGAGTTCAGCTCCGTCTCGAACGCGTCGAGGCGCTGGCTGAACTCCTCGATCATCTCGTCGCCGGTGCCGTTCTCGTCGAGGAACGTTTCGAGCGCGTCCGTGTAGGCGCGCAGATCCGCGATATCCCCCTGTAGGCGCTCGATCTTCGCCTGCGTGGCCCCGTTCGAACTGCCGGCCCCGTCGTCCTCCGAGACCGCGTCGATCGCCCGCTTGAGGAGTTTCACGTCGTCGGGCGAGACGTTGCTGTTGCGGATCTCGTCTGCCATCGCGGCGACGACGGTCCCCTCGCCGACCTCCCCGTTCGTCGCTGCGTCGCCGCCCTCGGAGTCCCCCGAGTCGGCCGCGTCGTCGGTTTCGGGCGTGTCGGGGCTATTCGGGTCTTTCAGATCGAGCGTCTCGATGTCCTCGTCCTCATCCTCCTCTTCGAGCCCCGGCACGCTGTCTGCGTCGCCGGCGATGACATCCTTGACGGCGTCGTCGCCGCTGCCCACGAGGTCTTCCTCGTCCTCGTCCAGGGGCGGGTCAACGGTGTCGATCTCTGGTTCGGTGAGGAACTTCTCGACATCGTCGGTCCCGGTCGCGCGGATCCCGTACACGGTCGTGTACTCGGAGTCGGCCTGGACTTCCTTCTCGAAGGCGATGCGGTCCTCGTTGATATCCCAGTATTCGCTCCCGTATTCGGGATGAAAGCCCAGATCCTCGACGGCGACATCCTCCGGTACCGTGTCTACCAGTCGCAGCGTCACCGGCTCGGAGCGCTTCGACGCCACGTTGAACGCGATCGCCGGGACGGGGAACTCGTCGGCTTCGAACCGCTTGGTGACGATCACCCCGTCCGAACTGACCGTGACTTCTTCGTATGTTTGTGCATCACTCATGTATGGTAGTCCGTAACCCTACAGTATTAAATATGCATTGTATAGTTAATACGACATTACTGCGCCGATCAGCAGCCCCCTACAGATCGACTCGGTCGCCGATCTTCGCGACGGTCAGCGAGTCGGGGTAGGCGAAACTGCTGGCGTGGTTGTGCAGGACCGTCGGCTCGGTCGTCATCCCTTTCCACATGTCCCAGTGGCTCGGCAACAGCGTGTCCAACTGGAGTTCGTTGGCCGCCTGGACGATCATGTTCTCGTCGTTGTACCACTGCGTGCGGACCGGCTCGCCGGTCTCCTTGTCGTCGATGTTCCCGATGGCACCGAACGCCAGGACGCCCAGATCGATATCGTAGGCTTCCCCTACGGGGGCGAACTCACCGGGTCTGGCGTCGCCGCCGTGGAAGAAGGTGCCCGACTCGTGTTCGAAGACGTACGAGACGGGATGTTCGGCGTCGGGGTCGTTTGCCGGCTCGACGTGGACGGTGAGGTCGCCGATCTCGACCGTGTCGCCCTCCGTGACCTCGTGGAGCTGGTCGTCGGTGACCGACCAGTTCTTCGTCCAGCCCTCCTCGCGGATCACGTCGTGGCCGCTGTCGGTCGTGTAGTAGTCCGCACCCGTGCCCGCGAGGATCGGCGCCTGGGAGGGGCCGTGGACGTGGTCGACGTGCTCGTGGGTCCCGAGCACCGCGTCGGCTTCGATGACATCTTCGGGGTTGAACGGCACCGGGACCATCCGGACGGTCCGTGGCGGGTCCCCGATCCCGAGATACGGGTCGATAAACACCGTCGTGTCGCCGCTGGACTTGAGGATGAAGCCGTTACAGCCCAGATACCAGATCGCCAGTCCGTCGGGGTCGGCGGCCTCTACCTCGCGCAGGAGCCAGTCGTCCCAGTCAGAATCGACCGTCATACCGCTCTCTGCGCGGGGCTGTGGTTAAATCGTTACGGGTCGGTCAGTCGGCGACCCGCTCGATCCGGTCGTCGCCGCGCTCGACATCCGCGACCGGCGGGAGCGATCGGAGCGAGCCCGAACGGAGGATGTACGCCGTCCCGAGGAAGTTCGCCACGCCCAGTGCAACCAGGATCGCGACCGGGCCGACGACGGCCGCGACGGCACCGCCGACCAGTGATCCGAACGGGGTGGCGATGCCCTCAAGCGTCGTCATCGAACTGGTCACGCGGCCGATCATCTCCTCCGGGACGACCGTCTGGATCAGCGTGTCGAACAGGACGCTGTTGCCCCCGGAGTAGACGATCGCCAGCGCGAAGCACGCGACGATCGCGGGCGTCCACGTCGAGACGGCCGCACCGATCCAGGCCACCCCGGTCAGCACCGTCCCGCCGATCATCAGGTAGCCGTAGGGGACGCCGTCGAGTTTCGCCGAGAGGACCGAGCCCACCACAGCGCCGGCGGCAAGTCCCGACAGCAAGACGCCGTAGAGCCCGGAGCCGCCACGCAGCGCGGCGTAGGCCGGCAGGATCGCCAGCATCGCACCGGCGACGAAACTGACGAGGATACGAGGGACGATGATCGGGAGGAACGCCGTCCCGCGGAGGTACGAGAGGCCGTCACGGAAGTCGCCGACGTAGCCGCGGGTCCGCTCGCGGACGGTCTCCGGCGCTGTCTCCCCGTCGACCGCAGTCCCGTCGTCGGGAGTCCCCCCGTCCGTGGCGTCAGTGTGTGACTCCCGGTCCGGGAGCGAGAGCCCGGCGAACAGGACGATCGCGACCGCGAAGGTCACCGCGTCGACGAGCAACGCCCCGACGGCGCCCACCGCCGCTAGACCGACCAACACGCCGCCGACGGCGTTGAAGGTCATGTTGACGCCCTCGTGGGCCGTGTTGAAGACGGAGTTGGCGGTCGAGAGCTGTTCCGTTTCGACCGCGCGAGGGAGCGCCGACGACTGTGCCGGGTAGGTGACCTGGTTGACCAGCGCCGCCAGCGGGATGACGACGAGGACCACCTCCACCGAGAGGACGCCGAGCCAGTCGGCGACGGGGATCGTCGACACGAGCAGGGCCTGGATGGCCTGCGTCGAGACGAGCAACGTCCGGACCCGCAGGTCGTCGACCAGCGGGCCAACGAGGAACTGGAACATACCGGGAAGCATCACGAGAAACGACGCGATACCGGTGTAGACGGTCGAGCCGCCCAGATCGTGGACCAGCCACAGGGCGGCGACGTAGTAGATGCTGTCCCCCGCGTTCGTCACGAGGCGGCCGGCCAGCAGACGGAGGAAGGTCCGGTTCCGGAGGAGGGGGTGCACGCACCTCCATCTCTCACGGCCGTCAAAAAATGGTGAGGTTTTACACTACAGCTCGACGGACGATCTCAGGCGACCGCGTCGGCCAGGCGCTCGATCGGGTGGGGCGGTTCCTCGTCGTCACCCAGCGGCCGATCGGCGAGTTGGGTCCGACAGGACGCACCGGGTGCGACGACGGTGTCGCCGTAGCTCTCGGCGGTCTGCTCGTAGAGGATGCCGGCGATAGCTTTGCTCATCGAGTAGTGTTCGGCCTCGTAGCCGAAACTGCCGGCCATGCCACAACAGCCCGAATCGAGCGGGTCGACCTCGTAGCCGGCCCGCCGGAGGACGCCGACGGCGTGGTGGTCTTTCTTCGTCGCCTTCTGGTGGCAGTGTCCGTGGTAGCTCAACGACTCCTCGGGGGCCGACCAGTCGACGCCTGCGTCGAGCGCGAACCGGTCGAGGTACTCACAGACGCCGAAGCTGCTGGCTGCGACCGCCGTCGCCGCGTCGTCGTCGTGGCCCAGCAGGTCCAGGTAATCGGACTGGAACATCACGGCGTCGGAGGGTTCGACGACGACCACGTCCCACCCGGCTTCGACGCGGTCGGCGAGGGCGTCGACGTTCGTCCGCGCCCGTTCGCGGGAGGTGTCGAGAAAGCCCTTGGAATGGACCGCCCGGCCCGAGGCGGTCACGTCCTCGGGCACCGCGACGTGGACGCCGGCGGCCTCCAGTACCTCGACGGCCGCTCGCAGCACCTCGGGGTGGCTGTAGTTGTTGTAGGTGTCGGGGAACAACAGTGCACGCCGCTCGGCCTCGGCGGCCGGAACCGCTGGCTCGCGGCCGGCCCACCAGTCCTCGAAGGACTCCCGCCGGAACGTCGGCAGGTCCCGCTCGCGGGCGATACCCAGGGCCTTCTCGGCCACCAGATCGCTGCCCGGGAGCCGCTGGGCCCAGTTCGAGAGCGGGGCCAGCGCGCTGCCGACCTTCGAGAGCGTCTCGACGTTGGCAAAGACCTTGTCCCGGAGGCTAGCGCCGTGTTCCTGGTGGTGGGCGTGTTCGACTTCGGCTTTCAGCTTCGCCATGTCGACCTCGCTCGGGCAGTCTTTCGCACAGCCCTTGCAGCCGATACAGAGGTCCATCACCTCCGAGACGAACTCGTCGTCGGTCGGGTCGTCGGGCAGGTCCCCGCTCATGGCCGAGCGGAGCATGTTCGCCCGGCCGCGAGTCGCGGTCACCTCCTCGTCGGCGGCCCGGTAGGTCGGACACATCACGCCGCCGGTCGTCTCCTGGGGACCCCGACAGCCGCCACAGCCGTGACAGAGTTCGACCATCCCCTGCATCCCGTTCTCGGTGTCCCAGTCCAGTGCCGGGTCGAAGCCCGACTCGAACTCGTACTCCGGCGAGAACCGGAGGTTCTCGGTCATGTCGACCGTACGGGCCCGCGGGGGTGCCTCACCGGCCTCGACCGTCTCCTCGTCGACGCCGACGACCTGCCCGGGGTTGAGCAGCCAGTCGGGGTCGAACGCGGTCTTGAGGGACTGGAACACCGACCAGACGTGGTCGCCGTAGAGCTTGTGGTTCCACTGCGTCCGGGCGCGCCCGTCGCCGTGCTCGCCCGAGACCGATCCACCGTACTCCCGGACGAGGTCGGTCGCACCGTCGGCGATGGCTTCCATCTGCTCGACGCCCTCGACGGTCTTCGTGTTCACGAGCGGGCGGATGTGCAGACAGCCAGGGCCGGCGTGGGCGTAGAACGAGGCGAAGGTGCCTTCATCCTCCAGGAGGTCCTGGAAGTCGCTGACGTACTCCGGGAGGTTCTCCGGCGGGACCGCCGTGTCCTCGATGAAGCTGATGTGTTTGGCGTCGCTGGTCCGGCCCAGCAGGATCGGCAGCCCGGACTTGCGGAGCTTCCAGAACCGCTCGCGCTCGGCGTCGTCGTGGGCCTCGCGGCCGTGGAAGGCCCGAACCGGCGCAGCGGTCAACGCCTCGGCACCCTCCTGTGGGACGCCTACAGTGGAGACACCGCCCACGCGGTCGGCGAGCAGGTCCGCGACTTTCTGCTTGCCGGCGGCCGTGCTGTCGGCGTAGAACTCCACCAGGAGCACCGCGCCGGTCCCCGCCGGGACGATGTCGTCGACGAGGTCGCCGAACTCCCCGGTGTCGCCCGCCAGTTCCAGCAACACGTCGTCGAGTACCTCGACGGCGGCGGGGTCGTGTTCGAGGATCGGCGCCACGTCCTCCATCGCGGTCACGAGGTCTTCGAACGCCAGCAGGGCCAGCGACTTCGTCTCCGGGATCGGCTCCAGCGAGACGGTCGCCTCGGTGACGATCGCCAGCGTCCCCTCGCTGCCGGCCAGCAGCCGCGCCACATTGACGGTATCCGGCTCGCCGTACTCGCCCTCGACTTCTGCGATCAGGCGGTCGAGGTTGTACCCCGAGACGTTGCGTTTCAGATCGGGGAAGGCGGCGTCGATCTCCTCGCGCTCCGTGTCGAGAATCCGGACCAGTTCGGCGTAGATCCGCGCTTCGAGGTCGCCGTCCGGGTCGGCGGCCGCCCGGAGTTCGTCGACGGTCGCCTCGCCGAACGTGGTCACCGTCCCGTCCGCGAGGACGACCTCACAGGCCTCGACGTAGGCGTCGGTCTTGCCGTACTGCAGCGAGTGTGCGCCGGTCGAGTTGTTCCCGATGGCCCCGCCCAGCGCGGACTTGTCCCCCCAGGCGGGATCGGGGGCGAACTTCAGATCGTGTGCGGCGAGTTCGGCGTTCAGGTCGCCAAGCGTCGTCCCGACCTCCGCGACGGCCCGCCGCTCGTCCGGATCGACCGCGACCAGATCGTCCATGTGTCGCGTGAAATCCAGGACGACGGCTTCGTTGACGGCCTGGCCGGCCAGGCTCGTCCCACCACCCCGCGGGAGCACTGGGATCTCCCGCTGTGCGCAGTAGGAGACGACCGCGGCCACGTCGTCGGTCGACCGGGGGTAGACCACCCCGACCGGTGTCATCTCGTAGGCGCTTGCGTCGGTCGCGTACAGTTCCCGGGAGTAGTCGTCGAACCGAACCGTCCCCTCGATGCGCTCGGCGAGGTCCGCGACGAGCGCCGGCCGGGCGACGCTGTCGGACTGGTGGTCGTAGTCGGCCCGTTCGTCGCTGGCCGGCTCGCCGCGTGGCCCCTGCTCGGTTGCGCCCATGCCCGGGCCTTCGGACGGGACGACGTTATTCTGTCGGCTACCGTTACTGGATGTAGGAGGGGTCCTCGTCGTCGCAGTTGGACTCGTGCTGGCGGGCGTCGTCCTGGTCGTCGAACATGAGGCCACAGGACTCACACTCGTACCAGGTCATCCCGTCCCGTTCGGTAGCGACTACCATACGTGCACCTCCGAGAGCCTGGCGTATATCATTTTCCCGTGACAGGACGGTGGGGGACCGCGATGGACGGGACCGGCGGCGTCAGTCGTCGGCGGGTGCCGCGTCGGTGCCGGTGCCCCGCCGCGTCGAGGCGACGGTCCGTTCGTTCGCGGCGACCCACCGCAACAGGAGGAAGGCGAACACGTACTTCGCGAGGATGTCGAGCGCGGAGTAGCCCCAGGAGGTGAGTCCGACCGACTGGACGACCGCGAGGCCCTCGACGCCGAGCGCCCAGATGATCGGGTAGCCCAGCCACAGCACGACCGTCAGCACCCGGAGGGTCCCGAAGATCTCGTCGGTACCGGCCGCCTCTGCGGCCGCCGACCACTCGACCAGGAGGGCGTACAGCACGACGACGAAGAACGTACAGCTGACGACGTAGAACAGCCAGCGGAACAGGTACGAGGACGTGACCAGCGCCGCGGCGAGACCGGTCACACACATCCCGATGTCGGCGGCGATGACCGTAAAGAGGCTGCTCCGATCCACGTCGGCCAGCAGTCCCAGCGCGAGCAGGATCATCGGCGTCGAGAGCGCCCAGGTGAGATACCGACCCCACTGGCTCATGACCTCCTGGCCGGCCAGCGCGTGTCCGGCCGGCATCTCGATGAATCCGACCGTCAGCCCGGAGGCCAGTCCCAGGTAACTAGAGATCGATACCAGCGGGATCAGCAGCGTCGCCCCCCAGATGAAGCGCGCGCGGTCGCTGGTGACTCCCCGACCCATGTACACGAACAGGAGGATCGACAGCCCCGCGAGGGCGATGTTGACCCACAGCGACGAACTCAGTAACGCGTCGTTCTGTATCTGTGAGAACGCGTCCGTCTGTGTCGCCTGTAACAGGATTGTGCTCACGCCGATTGTGGTTAGCGGTAGCATACGACTACTAATTCAGGCGGCGAACAGATAAACGCAGAATCTAACTGGTATCACTTACCCCCAGAACTCCGGTTGATCGATCGCCCGTGAGGAGTCGGAGAGCGGTTCATTGTCGAGTGTCGACAGAGTCCGTTCGTCTCTGTCGACGGTGCCTGTTCCCGGCCGACGCCAGCCCTGGGGTCCGACAGGGCAGAGAGTTACTATTCTATAGTATTGGGAATAGCCTACACTATTATACCGCCCGACTACCTACGACCATACGAGTGTCCATGACTACCGAACAGACCAACGCCGAGGCAGACCAGATCGTCGACGCCCGCGGTTCCACCTGTCCAGGCCCACTGATGGACCTCATCGGCGCGCTCCGTGGGGTCGATGCCGGTGCGGTCGTCGCCCTGTTGAGCGACAACGAGAACTCGACGACCGAGGTTCAAGAGTGGGCCGACGAGGCTGGAAACGAGGTGACGGACATCGTCGACGAAGGAACCCACTACCGGATTCACGTGGAGAAACGATGACCGAACACATCGCCATCGTCGGCGGCGGGACCGGCGGAACGGTGCTAGCGAACACCCTCGCGGAGAAACTCGGAACGGAACTCGACACCGGGGCCGTCCGGATCACCCTGTTCAACGACGGGCCGGA
Source organism: Haloarcula pelagica (assembly GCF_030127105.1). NCBI lineage: Archaea > Methanobacteriati > Methanobacteriota > Halobacteria > Halobacteriales > Haloarculaceae > Haloarcula > Haloarcula pelagica. Next base: position 3,399,731 of record NZ_CP126161.1, read on the forward strand.
CCACGTCTACAAGCCGGTGTGGCTCTACGTCGCGTTCGGCCAGCGGGAGCCCGCAGACGGCCGCCGACCGCTCCGCGAAGTCGTCGACGACCGGGTCGACATCCGGCAGGACTACGTCCTCGATGTCGACCACGGGCGCCGGGAGCTCGAACTCCAAACGGTCGTCGATCCGGTCGCGTACGACAAGCTCGTCGTCGCGACGGGAGCGAAACTCGCCCCAGAGCAGGTGCCGGGACTCGCCGAGGGAGCCCATCACTTCTACGGCGAGGACGGTGCCCAGGCTCTCAGAGACGAGTTGCTCACGATGGAGGGGGGCCACGTCGTGCTGAGCGTCGTCGGAACCCCGCACATGTGCCCGGCGGCGCCGTTGGAGTTCACGTTCATGCTCGACGACTGGCTCCGTGAACGGGACCGCCGCGACGAGTTCGAGATCACCTACACGTATCCGATCATGCGCGTCCACGGGAACGAACAGATCGCGGCGTGGGCCGAACCGCGACTCGAAGCGCGCAACGTCGCCGTCGAGACGATGTTCAACGCCGAGGCGGTCGACCCGGACGCGGGCGCCATCACCGCGATGGAGGGGACGACGCTCGACTACGACCTCCTCGTCGCCATCCCGCCCCACACCGGAAGTGACTTCGTCGAATCGGCCGGCCTCGGGGACGGCGGCTGGGTCGATGTCGACAGGCACACGCTCGAAGCGACCGGCTTCGAAGACAGCTACGCAATCGGCGACGCCGCACAGACTGGTGTCCCGAAGGCCGGGAGCGCCGCCCACTACCAGGCCAACGTCGTCGCCCAGCGTCTCGCTAGCGAGGTCAGAGACCGGCCCGCGACCGCGGTCTACGACGGCAAGACCCTCTGTTTCATCGAGACCGGGATGGACGACGCGACCTTCGTGGAGTTCGACTACGAGACGCCGCCGAGCCCCGGGGAACCGACCCGCGCCCTGCACTGGTCGAAACTCGCGTACAACGAGTCGTACTGGCTGACTGCACGGGGGTTGCTCTGAGATGACCGAACAGCAGCCCTCGCCCGACGGTGTGCCGGACGACCTGGCCGCCGCTATCGAGGAGAACCCGGCGGCCTTTGCCATGTTCGTCCGGAACCTCGAGACGGTCAACGAGTTGCTCGAAGTCGCAGACCTCGGAGCCGCGGCGCTGGACGACGAGATGGTCGCGGCGCTGTCCCGGACCGGCGAGCGCGTTGCGGCGTCCGCCGACGCAGCCGCGACCGACGGGACCGTTGACCTCGCAACCGCCGTCGGCGAGAACGGTGAAACCCTCGGTGACGCCGTCGAGGCGCTCGCTCGCCTCCAGCGCAGCGGTGCACTCGACGACGTTGTCGAGCTCGCCGAACTCGCGTCGCTGGTGACGGCCGCTCTGGACGACGAGATGGTGACATCGCTGGCCGGGACCGGCGGGTCGCTGGGCGAACTCGCGGACTCCGCCGCCGCGGACGACACCCGAACCGCGCTTCAGAGGCTCCTCGCGGCGCTCGGTGACGCCCACAGGAACGGGCCGGTCGACCGGTCGGACATCTGGAGTGGGTTCCGGAACGGTGAGTTCTTCGCCGCCATCGGTTACGTGCTCTCGATCCTCCGCTCGCTCGGACGTGCGGTCACGGACCGATGACGAGCCAGCCGCTTTGACCGGCGGGACCTGCCATCCTGGCGGGGCAGTCCGGTACGGTCGGGCTGTTGCCTATCGCTGTCGACGATAGAGCGGTAGCCAGCCCGCTGGACGGCGAGGGGCGACGACATCGGTCGGCCGTTCACGGCTGCGGTGAGAGCGAGTACTACCGCGTGTCGACCGAACAGGTGTCGACACCCAGCACGGAGTACAGCCCGCAGAACCCCGTGATTCCTGTGACGAGGAGTATCAGTGACGCGATACCGAACACGGGTGCGAGGATCGCCGGAAGCGCAACGACGCTCCCGAGTACACCGAGCGACAGCAGTCCAGCCACCGCGCCAGTGAGCACTCGAACCGTCTTGTCCGCCGAACCGACGTTTCGTGCCATACGTGGCGTGTCGGCCGCGATGGTAATAAATCTTGTATTGTGCACTACTCCCAAAACATACTCTGTCCGGGGCCACGGATGTCGGTCTGTCTGCCGACACAACGGGAACGCTGAAGAACCTCGACCGGCTACGGAGCGGCATGAACGGGTCCCCGGACGGCGGTATCGAACTCACGGTGGAGGGAGCGAACAAGCGCGACGCCGGGCGCGGCATCGCGCGACTCCCCGAGTCCGTGCGAAGCAGGCTCGGCGTGCTGAGCGGTGACCCCGTCATCGTCGAGGGCACGAAGATGACCGTGGTGAAGGTGTGGCCGGCCGACGACAGCGGTCAGTTCGTCCGGGTCGACTCGGACACCCGGGCCAACGCCGGCGTCAACATCGGTGACACCGTCACCGTCCGACAGGGCTCGGTGACGGAAGCGGTCGACATCACCGTACAGCCGGCCGACCCCCTCCCCGGCACCGAGGAGTACGAGCACACCGTCCGCTCGCGGCTGGTCGACCGGATGGTCCAGGCCGGCGAGCGGGTCCACGTCGACGGCCTCGGCACCTTCCTCGTCCGGTCGACGACGCCCGACGAGTCCGTCCGGGTCACCGACCGGACGACCGTCACAGTCCTCCCGCGGACGAACGACGGCGGCGGGGCCGGGAGTCCCGACCAGACGGACTCGGCCCCCTCCTCCCAGGCCGAGACCGACACCGGCGTCAGCTACGAGGACATCGGTGGCCTCGACGACGAACTCGACCGTATCCGCGAGATGATCGAGATGCCCCTCTCCGAACCGGAGCAGTTCCGCCGGCTGGGCATCGACCCGCCGAAGGGCGTCCTGTTACACGGCCCGCCCGGCACCGGGAAGACGCTGATCGCCCGCGCGGTCGCCAACGAGGTCGACGCCTACTTCGACACCATCTCCGGCCCGGAGATCGTCTCGAAGTACAAAGGCGAGAGCGAGGAACGGCTTCGGGAGGCGTTCGACCGCGCGACCGCGAACGCCCCGTCGATCCTGTTCGTCGACGAGATCGACTCCATCGCCGGCTCCCGCGACGAGGACGCCGACATGGAGAACCGCGTCGTCGCGCAACTACTGACGCTGATGGACGGGCTCGAAGACCGCGGCCGCGTGGTCGTCATCGGCGCGACGAACCGCGTCGACGCCGTCGATCCGGCGCTGCGCCGCGGCGGCCGGTTCGACCGCGAGATCGAGATCGGCGTCCCGGACGAGCCCGGTCGCCGCGAGATCCTGGATGTCCACACCCGCGGGATGCCCATGGCCGAGGATGTCGACCTCGACCGGGTGGCCGCACAGACACACGGGTTCGTCGGCGCCGACCTGGCCTCGCTGACGACAGAGGCGGCGATGGCGGCGCTGCGCCGGGAACACGACGATCCGGACGTGACCGGCCCCGACTTCGACACCGCGATGGCGACGGTCGAACCCAGCGCGATGCGGGAGTACGTCGCGGAGTCCCCGACGGTGACCTTCGAAGACGTGGGTGGCCTCGACGAGGTCAAACAGACGCTCACCGAGGCCATCGAGTGGCCGCTGTCCTACGGCGAGTTGTTCGCGGCGACCAACACCGACCCGCCCAGCGGCATCCTGCTCTATGGCCCGCCCGGGACCGGGAAGACGCTGCTGGCCCGTGCGGTCGCCGGCGAGAGCGGCGTCAACTTCATCCACGTCGCCGGCCCGGAGATCATGGACCGCTACGTCGGCGAGAGCGAGGAAGCCGTCAGGGAACTGTTCGAGCGCGCCCGCCAGACCGCGCCCAGCATCATCTTCCTGGACGAGATCGACGCCATCGCCAGCCACCGCGGCGACGGCAACGAGGTGACCGAACGGGTCGTCTCCCAACTGCTCGCCGAACTCGACGGGATCACCGAGAACCCTAACGTCGTCGTCCTCGCGGCGACGAACCGTCGTGACATGATCGACGACGCGCTCTTGCGCCCGGGCCGACTCGAACAGCACGTCGAGGTCCCCAACCCCGATCAGGCCGCCCGCGAGGAGATCCTCGCGGTCCACGCCGCCGACAAGCCCCTCGCCGCGGACATCTCGTTGCCGGACATCGCGAGCGAGACGCCCGATTTCTCGGGTGCCGAACTAGAGGCGGTCGTCCGCGAGGCGTCGATGCTGGCGATCCGCGAGACCGCCGCGGAACTGGGGCCCGAGGAGGCCACCGAACGGGCCGACGAGGTCGAGATCACCGCCGACCACTTCCAGCGGGCACTCGACCGCGAGCGGGAACGCTGAGCCGACCGGCAGCCCACCGTTCGTGGGGCGTGTTGACGCATCCCTTTTGCCCGTGGCACACTAACTAGGTGCTATGACAGGTCAGTCAGACAGCGAGTTACACCACTACGTCGGCGGCGAGTGGGTACCGAGCGATGCGGGGGAGACCTTCGAGACGGTCAACCCGGCCACCGGCGACACCGTGGCGACGGTCCACCGGGGATCGGCGTCGGAGATCGACCGGGCGGTGACCGCCGCCCGCGAGGCCGCCGCCGACTGGCGCGCCCTGTCGTACATCGACCGGGCGGCGTTCCTCTGGGAGATCTACCACGAACTCCGCGAACGGACCGGCGAACTCGGTGCGATGGTCTCCCGGGAGTGTGGTAAGGAGATCAGCGAGGGGCGAGCGGACGTGGTCGAGGCCGCCCACATGGTCGAACTGGCCGCGGGCAACGCTCGCCACCCCCACGGCGACGTGGTCCCCTCCGAGGTCGCCAGCAAGGACTCGTACATGCGCCGGCGCCCGCGGGGGGTCGTCGGCTGTATCACCCCGTGGAACTTCCCGGTCGCCATCCCGTTCTGGCACATGGCGACCGCGCTGGTCGAGGGCAACACGGTCGTCTGGAAGCCCGCCGAACAGACGCCCTACTGCGCCCAGATCGTCGCGGAGATGTTCGACGACACCTCGATCCCCGATGGCGTCTTCAACCTCGTGCAGGGCTACGGCGACGCCGGCAACGCCGTCGTCGAGGACGACCGCGTCGACACCGTCCTGTTCACCGGGAGCGCACAGGTCGGCCACAGCATCGACGAGGCCATCGGTGGCCGGCCGGGCCGGAACGCCTGCTGTGAGATGGGCGGCAAGAACGCCATCGTCGTCACCGAACACGCCGATCTGGACATCGCCGTCCACTCGGCGGTGATGTCCAGTTTCAAGACGACCGGCCAGCGGTGTGTCTCCAGCGAGCGCCTGTTCGTCCACACCGACGTGTACGATGCGTTCAGGGAACGGTTCGTCGACCTGGCCGAGCGCGTGACCGTCGGCGATCCGCTGGAGGAGGAGACGTTCATGGGACCGCTCGTCGACCGCGAGCAGGTCGAGAAGTTCGGCCGCTTCAACGACATGGTTCGGAACGCCGAGGCGACGGTGCTCGTCGACCGCGAGGACCTCTCGGCCGAGGAACTCCCCGCGGGTCACGAGGCGGGTTTCTGGGTCGGCCCGTTCGTCTACGAGGTCTCGCCCGACACCGACCTCTCGGCGTACCACCAGGAGGTGTTCGGCCCGCACGTCGCCCTGGTCGAGTACGAGGGCGACATCGAGCGGGCGGTCGCGCTCCAGAACGACACCGACTACGGCCTCGCAGGCGCCGTCGTCTCGGAGGACTACCGGCAACTGCACTACTACCGCGACCACGCCGAGGTCGGCCTGGCCTACGCGAACCTCCCGTGTATCGGCGCGGAAGTGCAGTTGCCCTTCGGCGGCGTCAAGCGGTCCGGAAGCGGGCCGCCCCACGGCCGCGAGGTCATCGACGCCGTCACCGAACGGACGGCGTGGACGCTCAACAACTCGAAAGAGATTCGGATGGCACAGGGACTCTCGGCCGACATCGCCACTGACGAGGAGTGAGAGAAAGGCTGTCCGGACAGCCTTCGGCGGACGAGCGACGCCGGGTGGCCGAGCAGCGAGACGGGCTGTGTTGTTGCCGGGTGCGACGTGAAAAGCGTCTCACCGGCGTCAACACGTATTCGACCGAGGGTCAAAAAAGGCCCGGTGTCTGGCCTCCGCGGCCGCCGGCTCAGCGTTCGGACTCGTCGTCGCTCGCCTGGTCGGTCTTCTTGTCCTCCTCGGTCTCCGCTGTTCCACTCTCGTCGCTTTGCTCGGTCGTCTCCGCGTCCGCCGACTCACTGTCGGCCGTGTCCGTCGCGGGGGAGTCGGTGCGTCTCCCGATCAGCGGGAGCGAGCGCCCGCGCAACAGCCGACGGAGGCCCAGTGCGGGCACCGCGGCGACGGCGAGCCAGGGCAGCGCCCCGGCGACGGTGACCAGCGAGGCCTGCGCGAAGACGACCACGTCTTCGACGGAGCCGACGAAGACGGCGACGAGTGACTGCTCGTGGTACTGGGTCCGGATCTGGTCGATCCCCGGTTCGGGTTCCTGGAGTTCGATCCGGATCGTCGAGTACGCGACCTGTCGCTCCAGGGAACGCTGTTGTGCCTCCAGGCGTTCGATCTCCATTTGCACCTCCGAGAGTTGCTCCTCGATCCGGAGCAGTTCCTCGGTACTGTTTGCCTCGTCGTAGAAGTCACGGAGCCGGTCCCGGCGGCTGCGGAGGTTCTCCAGTCGCGCCTCCAGGTCGACAAGCTGGTCGGTCACGTCTTCGGTCGTCGTCTCTTCCGAGAGGACGGTCCCCTGGTCGGCCGCGAGAGCCTGGGTCTCCCCGTAGGTATCGCTGGGGACGCGGACGACGATGTGACCGGTCACCCACGTCTCGTTGCCCGATCGGTGGAGGCGCTGGTCCGACCCGCCGACGAACCCGCCACGCTCGCGCACGCGGTCGGCGATGGTCGAGCGCGCCGCCGAGAAGTTGTCGACTTCGACGACCATCGAGCCGGTCTTGATGATCGCCCGCTGGCCGGCGTCCGGGACGCCGTCGCCGGGTCCGCCGCCACCGTCGCCGGCTTGGCTCGCCCCGTCGCCGCCGCCACCGTCGCCCGATGCTCCGCTTGCCGCCTGTTGGCTGGCACTGAGGTCCGCGCTCTCGCCGCCGTCGCCGCCACCGCCCTGTGGGGCGACACCGGTACATCCAGCCAACAGGAGACAGGCCGCTACCGCCAGGATCGTTATCCTCCGTGACATGACGTGTTACTCTGGTCGCGAACGGGGGTTAATAACGGCGAACGCTCAAAACGGTTTTTCTGTGAAAGAGCGGCTGTAGCTATCCCCAGTCGTCCCGCCGGTCCGCCAGGGCCGGGAACTCCCCGCGGACTCGCTCGACACGGGCCGGATCGAGGTCCGCGGTCACGAGCGCCGGTTCGTCCGATGAACTGGCGAGTGTCGTCCCCCACGGATCGTACACCGTCGACCGGCCAAGCAGTTCGGCGTCATCGAAGCTCCCGACGCCGTTCGCGGCGGCCACGTACAGCTGATTCTCGACGGCTCTCGCTTCCCCGAACAGCTCCCAGTGCTCGACTCGGGGGTACGGCCAGGCGCTCGGGACACAGACCAGCGTCGCCCCCTCGTCGACGAGCCGGCGGTACAGTTCCGGAAACCGCAGGTCGTAACAGGTCGTCGTCCCGATCGTGAAGCCGCCGAACTCGACGGTCGTGACGCGTTCGCCGGGTTCCAGCAGCGACGACTCCGCGGAGTCGTAGCCAAAGAGGTGGTGTTTCCGGTAGACGCCACGCTGGACGCCGTCCGGCCCGAGAAACACCGACGTGTTCGCCAGTCCCGACTCCCGGGGTACGTCGATCCCGTCCGCGGCGCTGGCTTCGAGGTCTTCGACGATACTCCCGGCCAGCACTGCCGTGTCGGTCTCCCGTGCCGTGTCCGCGAGCCGGCCGATCGTCTCGCCCGCGAGGCTCTCGGCGTCGCGGGCGTACAGGTCGAACGCGAAGTAGCCGACGGTGAACAGCTCCGGGAGGACGACCAGGTCGGCCCCGTCGGCCGACGCCCGCTCGATCGCGTCGACGGCCCGATCGAGGTTCCGGCCGACGGCGCCGGGGTCGATCGACAGCTGGGCCAACGCGATCCTCATGCTTCCATCCCGAGGTCCTCGCGCAGCGCTGCCTCCAGATTGTCGATCTCGCCGCCGAGGTTGCGCTTGAAGAAGCGTTCGACGCCCGGGAAACGGCCGTCGACGACGAAGCGGTTGTGCAGTGCCGTCCCGCCGTCGTCGGTCGGCTCCAGTTCGTGTTCGCCTTGGACGCGCATCACCTTCGACTTCCCCACGAACCGGACGTATTCGGGCGGGCGCCGCTCGACATCCTCCGTGTCGACCGTGACTGTCTTGTCGATGACGGGGATGGGAAGCCGCAGGAACCACGTCGAGGTCCCGTCACCGCGGTCCTCCCAGTCGGTGACGACGCTGATCGAACGGGCACGTTTCTCCGGGTCGGCGATGAACTCCCAGACGCGTTCGGGGGGCGCCGACACTCTGATGGTTTGCTCGACCCGGACGGTCATACCAGAAGCTGCGGCCTACTCCCGAATGAATCCACCGACTAACTGGTGGTTACGCGCCAGGTCGTCGACCGGGCTCGACCCCACTTCTCGATGTCGACCTCGTCGGCCTCCTCCGCGAGCCGCGGGAGCCGCGCACCGACCTGTTTGGCGGAGAGACCGATCGACTCAGCGATGTTCTTGGCGCGGAAGTAGCTCTCACCCCGCGAGACGCTGTCTCGGAGGTGTTCGAGGATGCGTCGGTCCTCTTCGCTGAAATCGGTCATACCCACACTACGTGACGAATCGATTTAACGATTCCTTTCCACGTATCAGCTACGAGAACAGCCCCTCGTCAGCCGTCGAAGACGTGGACCGCGACGATCGCCAGTCCGGCGGCGACGATCGCGACGCCGAATGCGACGCCGCTGGAGACCTGAAGCCCGGTCGCTTCGAGCCCCTGTGCGGTCCGTGTGGCGTAGGTATATCCGTTGACTGTCGTCAGCAGTGCGGCACCGACCGCGACGAGCCCGAACACCAGTCCGAGCCCGAGTCCCATGTCGGTTTCTGCGTCCGTTGAGGCCATATCGGTCCATTCGCCGTCGGCCACTTAGTTCATTCGGGGCGGGCCACAGGACATATACATCCCGCTGTGAGAGGAGAGGGTAATGGGACGGATACGTCAGGTCGGTGTCGTGGGTGGTGTGTTGGTTGCGCTGCTCGCAGCCGGGGTGCTCACGGGCGTACTCGGTGCACCGTCGGTCACCGCCGTCGAAAACCGATTTGCGGGGGTCTCCGAGGAACGGACGACGATCGAGACGGACCTCGTCGTCTCGAACCCGAACCCGATCGGCGTCCAACTGGGCGGGGTCTCGGTCGACTACACCGTCCGGATGAACACGGTGCCGATCGCATCGGGCGGCCGCGAAGGATTGCAACTGTCGTCGGGCGAATCGACGCTTGGATTCACCACGGAGATGGACAACGAACAGATCCCCGCGTGGTGGCATACGCACGTCGAGAACGGCGAGCGGACACAGGTCGAGATCGACGCCGATGTCCGGTCCTCGACACTGGGTCGCTCCCTCTCGGTCACCCAGGGGAGATCCATCGAGACGGATATCATCGGCCAGTTCAACAGCACAGAAACCCGCCCCGTGGACGCGAACGCCCCGCTGGTCTCCGATCCGGTGCTGTACATCAACGAGACGCGTGGGGCCTGGGATCGCCCGAACCTGACCCGCCAGCGGACACCCATGGAGCTCGCGTTTACGGTCCACAATCCGAAGCCGATTCCCTACACCGTCTCGCGGATCGGCTACACCGTCTCGATGAACGATGTCGAGGTCGGGGCGGGCGAGACGACCGCTGGCGCCGTCATCAGCCCCGGCGAGACCGAGACCATCGACGCCCGGGCGGCGATCGAGAACGACAACCTCGACGACTGGTGGGTCACGCACCTCCAGCGAAATCAGCGGACACAGCTCCGGATCGACTTCTATCTCGTCGTCGAGGGCGGCGGGACACAGCTTCGAATCCCGCTGGACCCGGTCGACTACGAGAAGACGATCGAGACGGACATCTTCGGCAACAAAGACCAGTACCCGACCGGAACCGGATCGAGCGGGTCGGACAAGAGCGCGGTGAGCGAACCGACGGCCACGCCGACGACGACACCCGACGACGGAGTCCTCGACACCGCGACCGCATCGGGCACCGATAGCGACGGAGGGGACACGGTGCTCGGGACCGACGGGGCGGCCACCTCGACGCCGACTGCTACGGCGACGAGGTCAGACGACGACCAGCAGCCAACCGAGACGCCGACTGACGACGGCCTTCTCGCGCTCTAACTGGTAGTCCCGGGGGCGTCCAGACGAACGGTGGACGTGTCACTGCTGTCGTGCGCAGGCGGTTACCGTCCGGATTCGCCTACTCGGTAATCCCGGTGGCTGCCGGCTCCGACCGATCGGGAAACTCGCGTTCGGTATGGAGCGCGTAGCCGATGGCGAGGAACGAAAGCGCCTGCCCCGCACCCAGGACGAACGGCGCCCAGATCGGCGTCGTAGACCCCAGCGTCGCCACGCGAACGATGTTCACGACGAACAGCACGGCCGGCGCTAGCAACAGGAAGCCGACGTGTCGCGGGATGACCTCGGTCCGGAGAGCAGCGAGCGAACACGTCGAAAACCCGACGACGATGCCGACAAGCAGCGGGAGTTGCAGCGCTGTGAACCACTCCGGGAGGTCGTCGACGACAGCGACGAGGACGATGGAATTCCCGACCGTCGCACTGACGGCGCCAGCGAAGCCCAGGACTGCCAAGCCGAGGGCGGCGAGCGAGAGCTTTCGGTTCGCGGTCGCGATCCGTCCGGAGAGGCCGATCAGCCCGAGGAAGGCGACGGCCCAGCCGGCGGGACCGACCACGTTCTGGACACTCTCTGTGTCCATGGCCGTGAACGCGAACGCACCCCAGCCTACTGCGAAGACGACGAACAATCCGCCCGCGACGAGGAACGCCGACGGACTTCGTCTTTCCAGCACTCCGGGGTCACGAGTGCCACTTGCTGTCATACGTCTGATTGAAGCAGTTCGGGTATAATAGTATGGGTCGTCCGATCGACGAGGAGAGACGTGTTGGCGGGCGCTCTCACTCGATGGTCGTGTGTTCGGACTCCTCGTTGAGCGCGAGGTTCGTCGCGATCTCAGCGTTCCGGACGGCGTACTCGGCGGTCTGGCGGAGGCTGACCAGGACTTCGCGGATCTGGAGCAGCGACTCGTTGTCCATCTCCGGCAGGTCGTCGAGGATCTCGTGTTCCCGGTCGCCGATCTTGGCGTACTCCTCGCGGACCTCGATCGCCGTGTCGTAGTTGCGTTCGACGGCGGCCTGGACGGCAAGTTCGCTGATCTCGTTGACCTTGTCGGTGAACTCACGGATGCGCCGCATCGTCGAGGACTCGACGTTCAGCGAGTGGTCGGTCGCCTCCAGCGCGATCTCGGCGATGTCTTCGGCGTTGTCGGCGGTCAGTTCCAGGTTCTTCGCGATCGACCGGTAGCCGATCAGCGGGAACCCGTCCTCCAGCCCGATCGCCCGGGCGAGGTTCGGGTTCTGGTAGGCGGTGAAGATGAGCCGCAACAGGAGGACGAAGATCTTGTTCGCCTGGCGCTCGCGGTTCAGCGCCCGCTGAGCGAGGTCCGGGTTCCCGTGGGCCAGTGACTTGACCGCCTCGTTGCGCATAGTCGAACCGGTCGACTCCAGCCGTTCCAGGAGGTTATCGAGCGTGAAGTCCTCCGGATCGACGGAACACCGGATCGCGATCCGGTCGGGCGTCTCCTCGATCACGCCCAGCCCCATCAACTGCGTCTCGGCGTTGTAGACGGCGTTGATGTGTGCCGAATCGAGCGTGCTGCCCTCCGGCGCTTCGACGTGGATGATCCGCCGGCCCAGGACGTACTGTGCGACGATCGCCCGCTCGACCGCGTCGGCGTTGAGGTTCTCGGCGTGGATCGTCGCCTGTGATTCCTCGGACTGGACGGACTCAGGCAACACGGTCAGCGTGCCTTTGCCGCCCATCCGTAGCGACACCTCGTCGCCCTTCTCGACGTTGTGCTTGGACGCCCACTCCGCGGGAAGCGTCATGGCGAGCGTCGACGGCCCCAACCGCTGGACTTTCCGCGTTTCCATATGTCCTTTGTTGATTGCCAGTCGCCTTAATCTTGACTATACACCCACTTATTCCGAACGGAAAATACAATCACCGAGAACGAGTCCGGGACAGTACACGTTCGTCAGCCGACAACCTCGACGAGGCGCTGTTCGTACCGGCCGACCCGGACGCGGAGCCAGCCCGCGAGCGACTCGTCGAGTTCCGTATCCCCCGTATCGACTCTGAGGCGGCCGATGTCGTCGAGTTTCCGGCTTGAGGCGACGACCTGGAGACGCGACTGGCGTATCACCGCCGGCGAGAGCTGCTGGTTCCCGCGACCGAAGACGAAGCCCTGGCCGCCGATCGGCGAGACGACGATGACGTTCTCCTCGCCCAGCGCGTCCAGGATCTCCTGTTCGCTGGCGTCAGCGACGACGACCTCGCCGTCACACCAGACATCGACACCCAGCGCCGTCCCGTCGAACCCCAGTCGGGACTTGATCGCGCCGACCGTACTCCCCGGCCCCAGCACGTAGGTGACGCCGGGCTCGGTCTCCTCGGCGACGGCCGACGCCAGCGCGTCGACCGAGCCGCCGCCCCGTTGCTTGGCCGACTGTCGCTGGTCGGCGACCGGGACCGTCGCCACCGCGCGCAGTTCGGTCACCACCTCGCCCCCGCGGAAGGCGTCCTCGTCGATGTCGTTGACCTCCGCGCGCTCGGTGTCGGTGAAGGTCGCGACGACGTGGCCGGCCGCCCGCGGCGTCACGCCGAACACCGAGGAGTAGACTTTCACGCCGGCCGGCACGCCGAGCATCGGCGTCTCGACCCCCGCTTCGTCGATCGCCGTGGCAACGTCGACGGCGGTCCCGTCGCCACCGACGAACAGGACGGCGTCGACGCCGGCATCGATGAACGCTCGGACAGCCCGGTGGGTGTCCTCGCCGGTCGTTCGCTCCGGGTCCGCCGGTGTGGCGACCACGTCGGAGTCGAAGCCGGCCTCGCGGGCGACGCCCGCACCCATCGGACCGCCACAGGCGAGCAGTTCGATCTCGGTGTCTGTCTCGGCGATTGCGTCGAGCGCTTCGCGTGCCCGAGCCGGCGCACGCGGCTCCGCGCCCCGGCGCCGCGCCTCCTCGACTTTCCCGTCAGTCCCCTTGAGTCCGACGCGGCCGCCCATCCCGGCGATCGGGTTGACCACGACACCGATCCGTCGCATTGAGTACCCGTAGGCGACCCCGCGGCAAAAGGCGACCGGGAGCGTGTGATTCAAGCCACCGGCCCCGGACAGTGGTGATATGCTCCCAGTGTTGGCAAGCGGCGTTCAGGCGGGGGTCGTGAACGGCGCCGGCGCGGTCGTCACCGTCGGTGGCCTGTTGTTGACCGCGTTCTGGCTCCTGTACCTCTATCGGTAGGCACCCGTCTCGGCGACTACTGCTCGACGCGCTCCCGGAGCCACGCGGCGGCGTCCTCGACGGCCGCCTCGTCGGTGCCCTTGAACCGGACGGTGACGTTCTCGCCGGGGTAGCTCCCGACGTCGACCCCGGGGAACTCCTCGCGGACGGCCGACAGCCGGTCGAGCAGCGCGCTCTCCGGTTCGCTGGTCTCGACGGCGACGACGTGTTCCGGGTCGCCCTCGAACTCCTCGGCGACCTCCTCGAACATCCGTTTCATCTCGGCTGGAACCCCTGGCAGGACGTAACAGCGCTCGACGACACAGCCCGGCGCGACGCCCTCGTGGTTGGGGAGCACGCGGGCACCTTCGGGGACCTCGCCGGTCCCGTCGGTCAGGTCCTCCCGGGTGTACCCTCCGTTCTCTTCCAGCCACGCGAGGGCCGCCTCGCTCTCGACGACCGCCCGGCCGAACGCCGCGGCGACGCCGTCGATCGTCACGTCGTCGTGTGTCGGTCCCAGCCCGCCAGTGACGATCACCGCGTCGTACTCGGCGTGGTACTCGTTGACGACTCTGGCGATATCTCCGGTCCTGTCGGGGACCACCGTCGCTCGCTCGACGGTGACGCCCCGCGCTGCGAGTTGCTGGCCGAGCCAGGCGGCGTTCGTGTTGACCGTGTCTCCGGCGAGCAGTTCGTCCCCGACAGTGACCACGGCGACGCGCATACCGCTCGTTGGACTGGGTGACACAAATACTGTCGGACGGCACTCCGCCCCGGCGGGGGACTATCGCATCCCCGGCGGCGGGCCGCGGTCGCGCGGATCGTCGTCCTCCTCTTCGATGTCGATCCCGGCCTCCTCACGGCGGCGTTTGACCGCCTGAAGCTGGCGGTAGTAGTACACCGACCCGACGATGGCGACCACGATCCCGACGGCCGTCAGCCCGCCGAACAGCAGCAGATCGCGCTGGAGGTAGTACCTGACACTCAGCATCTGCGTGTCGACTGCCTCCCACGAGAGCGTCATCCGGTCGGTCTCGGAATCGACGGCCGTCTCCGGCCCGCCAGGGGTGACCTGGGAGAGCAGCGGGATCCCGACCCGAGCGCCCGGCGGCAGCGTCACGGCGTAGGCGCCACCCTCGACGAGGGTCGGCGTCGTGAACTGCTTGCCCGACCGGGGCGCGGTGAAGGCGACCTCGCCGGAGACGTTCTCTCCGAACTGGATCTCGGTCCGCTGACTCCCCTCGGTCGCGGCCAGCGACGAGTTCGCCGGTGCGATCACCGTTCCGTTCTCGTACCGGAAGCGCAGGCCACGGATCGGGACGCTGCGCTCGCGACCGAGGCCGCTGCGCGTGTACACCTCGAACGTCGAGCGGTTCTCGACATCGTAGACGGCGGTGTACGACGATCGATTGACGACGATGGTCGCGTCCTCGGTGGTGTCCCAGTCGTAGCTCGCGTTCTGGTTCAGCCGGTCCGGATCGGAAGGTTCCGGGCCGAAGACGCCGGTACAACCGGACAGCGCGAGCGTTGCGATCACGGCCACGAGAGCGAGGTGACGGCGGTTCATGAGCTCAGGGGACGACAGCGAGCAGTTCAGAGGGCATGTACTGTCCGATATCCGAGAGCAGGCCCGGCGCGTCCGTGTCCGGGTTGCAGACGATACTCTGTTCGAGCAGGCCGATACGCTCGACGGTCACGATGTCCTGTGCGTGACCGGCCCGGTTGACCGTCGCGCGGGCCTCCGAGCGGGTGACGCTGTTGGCGTTGACGCGGCCGTTGCCCCGCGACCAGTCGTAGAGCCGGTCGACGGTCTCGTCGGCCAGCCGCGGGTCGTCACCGGCGACGAACCACAGCGGCATGTGCTGGACGAGGCCGAACCGCCTGCGGATCTGTGCCGGCGACCCCTGGCCGAGATTCAGACCGTCGGCCGGAACCCGCACCGTCTGCCCGAACCCGACATCGAGGACGAAGCCGTCGTCGTCCCACTGTTCGAGGGTCCCGACGTAGGTCTCGCCGGCCTCGTGGGTCGTGACGAGTTCGCCGAACTCCTCGCGAAGCAGGTTCCGTGCGACGGTCGCGTCCGGGCCGTCGACGGTCACCGTCGGGAACTCGTCGTCCCGGAGCCCCACGTCGAAGGAGACATCGAGTTCACCGAACCGGTCCTGAACGATCCCACGCAGTCCGTCGAGCGTACGGTCGCGGGCGTCGCCCGCGACGTACACTTTCGTGCCGAGGACGACCATCAGGCTTCCACGTGGTCGACGTTCAGTTCGTCGCGCAGTTCCTCGATCCGGCGTTCCATGGCGTCGACGAGTCGGGTGTTCTCCATGGACTCGACCTGGTTCCCACACTCGGGACACTGGAAGCCAAACTCCATGGCCTCGCCGAACTCGAACCGGATGCCACAGTTCTCACAGAGGTAGAACTCGTTGTCGCGCTCGTACTGGCGGCGCTCTTCGAGGCCGTCGAGCAGGCGGTGCATCTCCCCTTCGAGCTTCTCGGGAATCTCGTCGTACTCGAAGGTCCAGAGGTAGGTGAGCCACCCCGAATCCTCGTCCCGGAGGCGTCGGTACGACGCCAGGTCGTTCTCGTAGAGGATGAACAGCGCGCGGCGAACGTCGTTCAGTTCCAGCCCCAACTCCTCTGCCAGTTCTTCGTCGGTCACTTCGCCGTCCGGCGGCGCGGCGGCGACCGGCATCCCTTTCGGTCCGACAAGCTCGTGGAGGTACTTCTGTATGACGGGGTCCTCCAAGAGGTCCTCAAAAGCCATTACTGGTCTGTCGGGGGGTCACGTGGTTAAAACCTCCGGCTCGCCCCGTCCGCGGGTCGGGGTGAGCCCACTACCGGCGCCCTGCGCTCGTCGCCCGTCGTCGCCCCTCCGAGCCCTCAGGAGCCGCTGTCGGCCCACGGGCCGACATCGGCGTACCGGCCCAGCAGCCATCCCGTGACGAACGGGGTCAGGACCAGCAGACAGCCCAGCCCGACCCACCGGGCGGGCGGCGGCTGTGTCGCCAGGTAGACGAGATACACCGTCCCGAGGACGGGCACGACGAGAGAAGTCGGCGACGTGAGTCGGTCGAGCACGGGTGGTGTTGGTGACGGACGCACTTTGTTCGTCCGGGTCAGTCCTCGTCGCCGTCGCCGGGTTCGACGACCTTCTTCCCGGTCTCTTTCGGGACGACGACGCGGTCGGGGTCCTCCCATTCGCGGTCGAGTTCCTGACCCTCGAAGAGCCGGTCGAGGAAGACGGCCAGCGAGGCCACTTCCGAGTGGGGTTGGTTGGTCACGCCGACGTTGTACTCGGCGTGTTCGTACACCTCGAAAGGGACCTTCTCAGCGCCGACGACCACCAGAAGCGGCCCGGCCTCGCGGTCGGCCCGCACGTCTTCGATCACGTCCTGGATCGGCTCGCCGTACATCGTCAGGTGGACGACTGCCCCGTCGAACTCCCGGATGAACCGTTTGGGCTCGTCGGTCGTCTCGACGGCGAAAGGACCGCCGAATCGGTCGGTGATGTCGACGACCGTGTCCGTCTGGTTCCGTGCCGAACCGGCCATGACGACCCGGTCAGCGCCAAGCGCGCGGGCAGTCAGGCCCACGTGGGTCGTCATCCGCTCGTCACGGCCGGGACGGTGGCCCAGTCGGAGGACCGTCACGTCGTGGTCGGTCATCCGTCGAGTGCCGCGTCGATTGCCTGCTGTACGGGACCGAACGCGACCTCGCTCCACTGGACGGCCTCGCCGTCGACGAAGACGGTCGGCGTCCCGCTGACGCCGCGTTCCCGCCCGGCGGACCTGTCCTCTGAGACCGTCGGCCGGTAGGCCTCGCCGACGCCTTCCTCTCGGATCGTCTCGCCGTCCACGTCCATCCCCTCCGTCAACTCCGCGTACACCGACGGGCCGAGACGGTTCTGGTTCTCGAACAGCCGCTTGTTGTAGGTGAAGAAGGCCTCGTCGCCGGCCCGGTCCTGGACGGCTCGGGCGGCGCTTGCGGCCTCCCAGGAGACGGCGTCGTCGACCGGGATCGGGAAGTCGTTGAACACGTACTCGATCGAGCCACTGGAGAGGTAGTTCGTCCGGATCTGCGGGTAGACTTCGAGCGAGAACGTCCGGCAGTGCGGGCAGGCGTAGTCCTCGTAGACTTCGACGGTCACGTCCGCGTCGGGGTCGCCGGCGACCGGGGCGGGGAGGGGTTGGCCCTCCGCCGTCGGGACCGACGGGGAGCCCCCAGAGTTCGAGAGACAGCCAGCAGTCAGCCCAGCGACGCCGACGCTTGCGGCCAGGAAACCGCGCCGTGTCGACCTGTTCATACGCCCCCTCTCTCCGGGAGCCATAAAACCATTCTGTCCCGCCGCCGAGACCGGAATCTTATTTCGTCAGTGTCGTCTGGCCTCGGTATGGACCTCACGGACGCCCGGATCGTCGTCACCGGCGGTGCGGGATTCATCGGTTCTCACCTCGCCGACCGCCTCGTCGAAGACAACGAGGTAACCGTCGTCGACGACGGCTCGAACGGGGACTTCGGTTGGGTTCCCGACGACGCGGCTACCATCGATGGATCGCTCACCGACGAGTCGGTCGTCGCCGACGCGATCACCGCGGATGTCGACCTGGTCGTCCACCTCGCGGCGTCGAAACTGGTCGACACGGACACGCCCCGAAAGCAGTTTACCGACAACAGCGAGATGACCTACAACGTCCTCGAACGGATGGACGAGGTGGGTGTCGAACACCTCGTCTTCACTTCGTCGTCGACGGTCTACGGCGAGGCGCCCCGGCCCACGCCGGAGGACTACGCCCCCCTGGAGCCGATCAGCGTCTACGGCGCGACGAAACTCGCCGAAGAGTCGCTCATCTCGACGTACGCCCACAGTCACGACATCCAGTCGTGGGTGTTCCGCTTCGCCAACATCGTCGGGCCGCGCCTCCGCGGGGCCGTCATCCCCGACTTCGTCGAGAAACTCCGCGAGGACCCGTCGTCGCTGACGATCCTTGGCGACGGTCGCCAGGAGAAGTCCTACATGCACGTCTCGGAGTGTCTCGATGCGATGGTGTACGCGGTCGAACACGCCGATGCAGCACACAACGTGTTCAACCTCGGGACGCGGACCACCACGTCGGTCGACCGGATCGCGGACATCGTCGCCGACGAGATGGGCGTCGACCCCAACCGGGAGTACACCGGCGGGGACCGTGGGTGGACCGGCGACGTGCCACGGATGCGGCTCTCGGTCGAGAAACTCGCCGGCCTGGGATGGGAGCCGACTCAGTCCAGCGACGACGCGGTTCGGCAGTCGGCGGCGGAACTGCTCGACGAACTGTAGTCAGGGTGCGTAGGTGCCCTCGAGGCGGGCCTTGTCGAGCACGTGGCCGCCGGCCGCGTCGTACACGTCGTCTTTCGTGGCGTTTGGCGAGAGGCCGAGTTTCGCGTCCAGCGCGTACAGGAGGAACCGGTAGGTGTGTTCCCGATCCGGCGGGTTGGGGCCACCCCAGCCGGTTTCGCCGTAATCGTTCTGGCCCTCGCTCACGTCCTCGGCCGCCCAGCCTTCCGGGATCCGCTCGGTGTCGGGCGGGATGTTCCAGACGATCCAGTGGTCCCACACCTTCCCGGCGGGCTCCTCGGCGTCGGGGTCGTCGACGATCAACACCAGCGAGAGCGCGCCCTCGGGCACGCCGCCGATCTCCAGCGGTGGGTTCGTGTTCGCCTCGGTGTATCCGTGTTCGTGGGGGATCCGCCCGCCGTCCGCGAAGGCCGGGCTGGTCAGGGTGAGGCCTGTCATATGTGAACGTACGACTCCACCGACAAAAGGCTCGTCCCGGTAGTCATTTGAGCGGTTCCCGCTAATCCGTGTCCGTGCAAGTCGTCGGCTACCGCCCCCGTGTCACCGATCCGGCCGCGCTCCTCGTCGCCGAGAACGGCAGCGTCGAGCGCCGGCCGCTCGCTCCCGGAACGACTCTCTCGTACACGCTCGGCACGCGCCACTGTGCCGGTTCGGTCGACGGCGAGACTCACTACGCCTGTGACAACGAGGCGGCACCGTACTGCCCCGAACACACGGATCGGTGGCCCTGCGCGCGGTGTACCGGCAACTGCGACAAGCCCATCGACACCTGCGACGAAGAACACGCGGTGTACCTGGCGGCGTTCGCGCCGGACACCGTGAAGGTCGGCGTGACCCGTTCCTGGCGGCTCGAAACCCGGCTCAGGGAGCAGGGCGCCGACCGCGCTGCTCACCTGCGGACGGTCGGGGACGGCCGTATCGCCAGACAGGTCGAAGCCGACATCGCGACCGATCTCGGGGACCGCGTGCGCGTTCCGACGAAGATCGAGGGGCTCGCGGACAGTGTCGACGAGCGCTGGTGGGAGTCGTTGCTCGCGAGGTTCGCACCGATCGAGAGCTACGACTTCGAGTACGGGCTGGAGCTGCGCGATCGCCCGCTCGCCGAGACGCTCGCCACGGGGACGGTCGTCGGGACGAAGGGCCGCGTCGCCGTCGTCTCGAACAACGGGAGCACGTACGCGGTGAACCTCCGCGATCTGGTCGGCTACGAACTCGACGGGGGGACGACCGACCGGGACCTCCAGTCGAGTCTGGGCGCGTTTTGACCGATCACATCAGACACAAGACACTTACCGCCCCCCGTGGCAGTGCCACCGTGCGACGCGAACTCACACTCGCCGCCCTCGCCCTCCTGCTGTCGCTGGCCCTGCTGGGATCACTGTTCGCGATCCCGGGGGCGTTCTCCCAACCCGAGGAGGACATCCGGCCCAGCCGGCTTGACCTCCGGGAGACCACGATCGACGCACGGAACGTCGGCGGCGAAACGGTCACGCTCGCGCTCGACTCTCGCCTCGAACACCGGGGCGGGACCGCCAGCAACGTCACCGTCGAGACACGCGCGATCGACGCCGACACCGGTCTGGTGGCGACCAGCACCCGCCAGTCGCTGGGCAACGTCAGCGGCGACCGCGAGCTCCAGGTCCTGACGAACCTCACCGTCGAGCGTCAGGGCGACTACCGCATCGAGACGATCGTCTACGCCGACGAACAGCGGCGGACGATCGGCCGAACGACCGTCCGTAACGTCGACGCGCTGCTTCCCGAATACGCGCGGAGTAGCGTCTCCTTCCAGGAGTTCGAGAACGCCGACGTTCCGCTGCGGGCGATCGCCTACCGGATCGAGTCCGTCGAGAACAACCGCACGACCATGAACGTCTCGGTGTTCCTGACGAACACGGGCGACGAGCCCGCGGGCGACCTCCAGTTGCGCCTGCGCGCTCGGCAGGCCGAGTCCAACGTCATCGCCGACGAGTCGGCGATCCGGGTCGGCCAGATCAGACCCGGTCGGACGACGACCGTCAGCACCGAACTGACCGTCCCCGACGGCTACAACTACTGGCTCGACGGGATCCTCCAGGCCGACGGCGTCGTCATCGCCACCGAGAGCGCCCCGGCCAACCTCGATCCGACGGAGGTGCTCCAGGAGAACGTCACCCGGCGTGACACCGGCTTCCAGTCCGGCGACTTCGAGGAGCGACAGACGGAGCTGCCACAGGCCACCGACGAACCGAGGTACACGTCCGGCAGCGGCCCCGGGTTCACCGCGGTCGCCGCGCTGGCCGCCGCGTTCGTCGCGACGCTCGCCCTCGCACGGAGGCACCATGACTGACCCGACACCCGATCCGGACGACACGACCGCATCGCCCGCCGAGTCTCCCGTCACCGACGACGCCGACGGAACCACTGATACCGCCGACAGCGGTGGTCGATCCATCGCCAGGTACGCCCAGTGGGCCGCGTTCGGCATCCTCGTCCTCGTCGCGCTCGTCGCCTCGTTGCAGTTCTACTTCGCGGCCTCGGCCGCCGTCAACGAGTTCGTCACGCGGCGGTACCGGCCGCTGTTCCGGGCCGGCTTCAATCTCGTGGTCGTGCTGGTGGCCGCGACCGGCATCTCGCTGCTCGTTCGCCGGCTGGCCTGAGACCGCGGACGGCAACCCTTTTCCGCGGCCCTACCGAACCCGCGTCCATGGCAGAGGACGAACACGAGGAGACCGCAGAATCGGACGCATCGGGCGAGGACGGCGAAGAGAAATCGTTCCGAGAGCGCGTCGAGGAGATCCGCCAACAGCGCGCCGAGGAGCGAGAAGGGGGAGAAGAGGGTGAGATGAGCCGCGAGGAACGCATGGAAGAGATGATGGGCGGCGGCGGCGGTGGCGGCCCCGGCGGCATGGGCGGCAACCCCTTCGCACAGATGATGGGCGGCATGATGGGCGGCGGCGGTCCCGGTGCCGGCGGCCCCGGCGGCATGGGCGGTGGGCCCCGCGGCCCCGGTGCCGAGGAGGACGGCAGCGACAACGAGGAACTCACCCGCGAGATCCGAAAGCTCCGCGACGAGGTCCACGACGTTCGGCGGTCGCTCGACCGTATCGCCGACGCGCTAGAAGACTGAGCTCCCGGTCGCGACGCCGCTCGGTCGTTTCTGTGGAAGAACGTCGACAGCGACGGCTCAGTCTTCGTAGGCCAGCGTCATGATCCACTGCGAGAACGTGTCGTCGTGTGGATCGACCTCTTCGTCGCCGATAAACGGCGAGAGCTGGTCGCCGGCCATCAGCAGGGAGAACTCGAGGTCCTTCGCGGCCGGGGTGAGGTAGTACGTGTTGTGGCCCTCGTAGACCGTCTCCTCGCGCTGGATGAGGCCTTTCTCGAAGAGGGACTCGACGATCCGGCTCCCCTTCCGGGAGGACACGTCTAAGTCCTTCCAGAACTCGCTCTGGTGGATCCCCCCCGACTCTCGGATCAGCTCCAGCCCGGCCCGTTCGTCCTCGGAGAGGTCCGCCTCCGGAGTCGCAGAACTCATAGTATGCTACACCAGAACGGTGGGGCGGTTAAATCTGACCTTCGACGGGTCGGTACGTCGTCCGACAGGGCGGACCGTCGGCGTAGCGGTACGTCGTCACCGCTCCGAGCGAGATCAGCGACGACGACCGTGTCCCGAAGCCATCGCCGTGGACACAGACGCCGTAGTCGTGGTCGCTGACGACCGACCGCGCGCGGTCGAGCCACGCAGCGGCGTCCTCGCCGGGTTCGACCTGGAGTGCCTCCCGGACGCGGTCGGCGTTGTGGGCCTGCTGTTCGCCCACGTCGGGGCGGAACCCTGGAATCCGGTAGTCGCCGTCTGCGCCGACGTTGACGACGACGTGGACGCCCGGTTCCAGCGTCCGGACCGCCAGTTGGCCGTCCCATTCGAGCAGGACGGCGGCGTTCTCGTCGGCGATCACGAGGTTGAAGCCGTCGTATTCGGCCTCGCGGACCGCGCCCTCGACGGCCCGAGCGGCCGCCTCCGCGCTCTCGTGACCGAGCACGTCACGGACGAGCAGCCCGCGCGAGCGCTCGCCTGCGAGCTCCGTGTCGACCCAGCGGTTGGTGATCGCGGCGAAGACGCCGTGTTCGTTGTAACCAAGCCAGGTCCCGCCCGCTTCGGCGTCGCTGGGTGCGACGACGCGAGCGCCCCAGTGTCGCTGCCGTGGTGGCTGTGACTCCCGATCGAGCCGTTCGTCTCTGTTCGTGGCCGCGACGACAGGCGTGTCTTCGAACACCTGCCAGGCCAGGACGAGTGTACACACGACCGTCTGTACGCGCCCGACAGCAAAAACGGTTGGCGCCGGCTCACTCGTCCGCGTCGAAGAGTCGTCGCGCGGCGTCGCGGTCGACGGTCCCCGAGGCCGTCCGTGTGAGCGCGTCGACCACGCGGATCGTCTTCGGGACCTCGTAGGCGGCGAGCGCGGCCTCGCAATGGCTCCGGACGGCCGCCGCCGTCACCTCGCCCGCGACCACGGCGGCGACCCGCTCGCCCCACTCCGCGTCGGGAACGCCGACGACGGCTGCGTCCTCTACCCCGTCGATCGTCCGGATGGCCGCTGCCACGTCGCCGGCGACGACGGTCTCGCCGCCAGTGACGATCCGGTCGTCGGCACGGCCGACCACCCAGAGGCGGCCGTCCTCGTCACGGTAACCCAGGTCGCCGGTGTGAAACCCGAACTCACCGAACGCGGCCCCCGTGCGGGCCTCGTCGAGGTAGCCCGGCGTGACCGTCGGCCCGTCGACGACGAGTTCGCCGCGCTCGCCGGGGGCAGACGGCTCCCCGCCGTCGACGACGGTCACGTCGGTGAACAGGAGCGGCTGACCGACGGTCCCGGGGTGGGAAAACGCCGTCTGTGGCCGCGCCGTCGCGATCTGTGAGGCGGTTTCGGTCATCCCGTAGGTGGGGTGGACCGGGACGCCACGGTCCCGGCAGCGCTCGACGAGCCGTTCGTCGGCGGGCCCGCCGCCCAGCAGGACGGTCCGCACCGATTCGGGAGGTTCCCACCCGTCGTCGAGGAGGCGCGAGAGCATCGTCGGGACCAGCGAGACACCGGTCACGTCGTGTTCGTCCAGCACCGTCGCCGTCTCGCCGGTCTCGAACGACCGCTGGACGACCACGGTGGTCCCGTACAGCGCCGCGCGGACGAACGGCGCGAGCCCGCCCATGTGGTAGGTCGGGAGCGCGACGAGCCAGCGGTCCTCGGGCGAGACGCCCAGCCGGAACGCCGAGGCGGTGGCGCTGGCGACGAGGTTGCCGACTGTGAGCCGGACCCCTTTCGGATCGCTCGTCGTGCCCGAGGTAAACAGGACGACCTGCTCGTCGTCGCGGGCGAGCGGAGCCGGGTCCGGCGGTGTGTTGTCGGTGTCCAGCGGCGTGACGCCCTCGGACTGCGGTGTGTCGACCGAAGCGACCGGACAGTCGGCGATCTCCGCGGCCGTCCGCTCGGTTCCGCGCTCGCAGACGAGCAGTGCCGGGTCGACGCGGTCCAGTTGGGCGGCGAGGCTGGCGGCCTCCAGGTCGACGTTCAGCGGGACGAGCGAGACGCCGGCACGCATCGCACCGAACAACAGGGACGCCATCCCGACGCGGGTGTCGACGAGGGTGGCGACGCGTCCCCCGTCCACAGTCTCGGCGTCCGCCTCGGTAGCAAAGCGGGCGGCGACGGCGTCGACCCGTTCGTCTAGGTCGCGGTAGCTCCACGCTCGGCCGTTGGCGGCGTCGATCACGGCCGTCCGCTCGGGGGTACTGGCGACGCGGTGGCTCACCAGGTCGCGGGTCGGCCAGTCGACGGGCTCACGCACGGTCTGTCACCTCCGCGGGGTCGAGTCCCAGTCCGTCTCCCTGTGGCACCGAGAGCCTGCCGTCGACCAGTGTCGTCGGGTCGGGCGCGAGGTCGTCGTCCAGTCGATCGCCGGTCGCCAGGCCACAGGGGGCGATACCGGGGACGGCGGCGGCGACGTGCAGCGCGGCGAGTCGGGCGACCACGCCGTCGATGGTCGTCGTGATCACGGGCTCGATCCCGCGGTCCTGCGCCCGCAGTGCGAGCGTGTGGGCGTTACCGGGGCCACCGACGACCATCGGCTTGAGGATCAACACGTCGGCCGCGTCGGCGTTGATGACGGTGTCGACGCGGTGCTCGATCAGGCTCTCGTCGAGGGCGACGCCGACCGGACCGCCCCGGAGGGCGGCGTGGCCGGCCAGGTCGCCGGCGGGCAGCGGTTGCTCGACGTACGCGACGCCAAAGTCGGCGAAGACCGCGAGCGCCTCCCTGGCTGTCGCGCGGTCCCAGGCACCGTTCGCGTCCGCACGGAGCGTCACACCGTCGCCGACCCGCTCGCGGACCGTACGCAGGCGGTCGATGTCCGCCGAGAGCGAGCGGGCACCGACCTTGAGTTTACAGCACTCGAAGCCCGCGTCGACGGCCTCGGCGACGGCCCGTGCAGTCTCGTCCGGACCGCCGTCCCCGACGGTCGCGTTGACCGGGACCGATCGACAGTCCCGCTCCCCGTCGAACCAGCGGTACAGCGGGACGCCGTCGGCCCGCGCGTCGGCGTCCAGCAGTGCCGTCGCGAAGCCGTGACGGGCCGCCGGCACCTCGTGGGCGTCGAGCGCGAGCAGCGCCCCGGAGTGACCCCGCTGGGCTCGGCGTCCGCGGCGGCCGCCAGCCCGTCCTCGCAGGCCGACAGCGACTCCGTCCAGCCCGGGAGCGGCGTCGCCTCGCCGACGCCCGTGTGTCCGCGGTGGTCGTACCGGACGACGTAGCCGGTTCGCTCCTCGATGGTCCCCCGTGCGGTCCCCAGCGGCTCGGCCAGCGGCAGCGAGAACCGTTCGTAGGTGAGCCCGGTCATAGCCCGGCGACACCGAGTCCCACTGCGAACAGCAGCGAGTGGAGAAAGAGCGTCTTGCCGACCCGCTCCAGCGCGGGGTTCAGCGCCGCGCCCTCTGTCCGCGTGAGGACGGTCCTGCTCACCGCGGCCGCCAGCGGGAGCGAGAGCAGCGGCGCCAGTGCCGGAAGCCCGTAGGCCGGATCGAGCGCGAAGACGACCGGGACGACGTAGGCCATCCCGACGAGCGCGAGGAACTCGACGCGGCTCCACCCGTAGCCTAGGTAGACGACGAGGGTCTTCTTCCCGGCCGCGGCGTCGGTCTCGCGGTCCCGGATGTTGTTCACGACGAGGATCGCCGTCGAGAGGCCGGCGGCCGGGAGGCTCGCGACGACGGCGGCCAGCGGGACGCTCCCCGGCGGGAGTCCCGTCGGGAACAGCCCCATGCTCTCCATGCTCGCGACGGCCTGGACGTAGTAAGTACCCGTGACGGCGACCAGCCCGAAGTAGACGAACACGAACAGATCGCCCAGCCCGCGGTAGCCGTACGGCAGGGGGCCGCCCGTGTAGAGGACGCCGGCGGCGATGCCCGAGAGGCCGACAGCTACGATGGGGACGCCCCCGACGGCGACGAGATAGACGCCGACCACGACCGCCAGCGCGTAGGTGGCGATCATGGCGCGTTTGACCTCGACCGGTTCGATGAGTCCGCCGGCGGTCACCCGCGTGAACCCCTCGCGCTCGTCGGTGTCGGCGCCCTTCACGGCGTCGTAGTAGTCGTTCGCGAAGTTCGTCCCGATCTGGAGGAGGAGGGCCCCGACGAGGGCGGCGACCGCCGGCAACGCGGCCGCGACGCCGGCGTGGACCGCCAGGCCGACGCCGACGACGACCGGCGCGGCGCCCGCGGGCAGCGTCTGCGGTCGTGCGGCCATCACCCACGCCTTCCGCTTCGAGACATCTGCCGTCGCTGTGCTCATTGTCGTCGTCTCGGGCCGCGACGTTCAAAGCGACTGTGGTTCCGGGGGTCAGCCGTCGTTCCAGGCGGCGAGTTCCGCTTCGATCTCCGCGTCGAGCCGTTCGAGGTCCGCGGTCACGGTCGCGGGTGTCATGTCCGCCCGGCCCTGCTGGATCAGCGAGCGAACCGTGGGGAACGGGCCGATCTGTGCACCGTTGGTCGCCGGCGTATCGACCGTCTCCCGGAACTGGTCGAACGCGACCGAGAAGTGGGGGTTCTCGTCGAACCACCCCGAGGCCTGGAGGCGCTCGATCGCCCCCTCGCAGACCGGGAAGTAGCCCGTCTCGCGGTGCCAGCGTGCCTGTTGGGCGGGTTCCAGCAGCCAGGTGAGAAACGCGGAGACGGTGTCCTCGACCGCCGGGTCCAGGTCGTCCCCGACCCACAGGGAGGCCCCGCCGACCAGGACGCCGTTTCGCTCCTCGCGCACGGGGAGATAGCCCGTCTCCAGATCGAAGTACGCGCCGGAGGTGATACTCCCCAGCGAGGAAGTCGAGCCGATCAGCATGGCCGCGCGTTCGTCGTGGAAGGCCTTCTTCGCCGCCCCGCGGGCCTTGATCCCGGGGTCGTGGTAGAGCCCGTCTTCCGCCATCCCCGTCCACCACTCGAAGAGGTCGACGCCGAACTCGCTGTCGAGGAAGGCGTTTGTAGGCGGCCCCGCGCGACCGTTCCCGTTGTCGACGAGTTCCTGGCCGGCCTCGGCGAACCACTGCTCGACGAACCACGAGTAGTTCGCGAACGTGATCCCGTAGTCACAGACGCCCGCGTCGACGAGGCGTTCGCTCGCCGTCCGGACCTCGGCGAACGTCGACGGCGGGTCGTCGGGGTTCAGCCCCGCCGCCTCGAACAGGTCGCGGTTGAGACAGAGGACCGGGTTCGAGGAGTTGAACGGGACGGAGTGGAGGGTTCCGTCGACCGTGTAGTACTCGGCGACGGCGTCGACGAGCGAGGCGGTCGTGTCGGACGGGACGACGTTCTCCGCTGGCTGGAACGCGCCGCTGGTCCGGGCGTTCGTGCTGCCGATCTCGTTGATCTGTGCCAGCGCCGGTACGTCGCCCGAATCGACGGCCGCCATCGTCTCCTCCAAGACGCCGTCGTAGCTCCCCAGCGACCTGAGTTCGAAGTGGACGCCACCGTGTTCGGCCTCGAACTCCCGGGCGAGGTCGTGCAACAGCAACGACTTCGCGCCGCCCATCGCGTGCCAGAACTCGATCACGGTATCACCCTTCGAGACCGTGTGTGTCGAGCGCTCGCCGGTGGTGAACTGCTCGGAGGCCGTGTCGAGTTCCTCGGCCTGGTCAGACAGCGTCGACACCTTGCTCGCGACCTCGGTCAGCGAACCGGTCTGGGTCTGTGCCGCTGCCGTGACGGTCTGTGCCTGTGTGGATGTCTCTTCGCTGACGGAACTCACGTCGTCGACCATCGAGACGACGGCCTGTGTCGACTGGGCCTGTTCGTCGGTCGCGCCGTCGATCTCCTGAATGCCGGCGTTGACCTCCTCGACGATGTCGACGATGTCGTCCAGTCCGTCGATCGCTTCCTGCACGGCGGCCTCGGTCTCGTCGACCACCGACCGCGTGTCGTGCATGTCCTCGACGGTGGTCTCGGTCTGCTCGCGGACCTCGGTGACGGTCTCGCTGATCTGGTCGGTCGCCTCCTTCGTCTCGGTCGCCAGCGTCTTGACCTCGTCGGCGACGACGCCGAACCCGCTACCCGCCTCGCCGGCCCGCGCCGCTTCGATGTTTGCGTTCAGCGCGAGCATGTTCGTCTGGTCGGCGATGTCGGTGATGAACTCGGTGATCTCCTCGATATCGCCCATCAGATCGCTCAGTTCCTCGACGGTCTGGACCATCTCGTCGGTCCGGGCGGCCATCGACTCCAGATCGTCGATCGCCGCCGTCGCAGCCTGCTGTGCGGCGTCGCCGCGGTCGACCGCCCGGGTGCCGCTCTCGGCGACCTCGTTCGCGGAGGCGGCGACCTCCTGTATCGTCGCCGAGAGCGACCGCATCTCGTCGGCGATACGCTGGAGATCCTCGTTTTGCTCGTCGGCGCCCGCCGCGATCTCGTCGATGGAGTCGCTCACACGCTCGCTCTCCTGTTTTACCGTCTCGACCTCCGTGGCGACCTCACTGGTCGCCTCGTCGACGGTCGTACTCGACTGTTTGACCCGTTTGAGCGTCCGGTTCCACTCGTCTAACATCCGGTTGTAGCGGGACGTGAACTCGACGACGGCGTCGACATCCGAGTCGATGTCGGCACGCCGTGTCAGATCGCCCTCGGCGTTGGCCTCGACGACGCCGCGGAGTTCCGCCAGCGCGCCTTCGAGGTCGTACAGCCGGCGCTTTCGCTCGCGGGCCTCGGCTTCGAGTTCCGCAACCCGCTCCCGGGCGTCGTCACGCTCGGCTTCGACCGCTCTGAGTCGGTCGCGAAGTTCGTCGGCCGAAGCGGTTTCGATGTCCAGTTCCGCGGTGTCTACACCGTCCCGAGACGAGACGCGGCCGCCGTCGGTCGTGGTTCGCCGCTGTCGTTCGTCCGTTCGGTTCCCGTTCATTCTTGACGATTGTTTTGGATTAATATATATGTACCTTCCCGTAGAGGTAGTTTCGTTCTTTATTCGTACTGGCAGTGACAGCCACTCTCGGTAAAGAAACGTTCACTCGGTCGATAGTCAGTATTCTTACCTATGTGCCCGCGGCTCGATACAGCAGCCGGCCCCATCGGGGCTCGCCGAGACCGGTTGGACGGGTACGGCGACACTGGGAGGTCTACTACCACACTCGGAACACGGCAGAGGCAGTGCTGTCGCGGTAGCGGACAGTAGCCGGTACCGGTGAGACCGCTGGGTCAGTAGTGCCAGGGCACGTCGTCGAAATCCGGCGCTCGCCCTTCGTTGAACGCGTCGCGACCCTCCTGGGCCTCGTCGGTCATGTACGCCAGCCGGGTCGCCTCGCCGGCGAACACCTGCTGGCCGACCATGCCGTCCGAGTCAAGATTGAACGCGTACTTCAGCATCCGCATCGCCGTGGGCGACTTGCTGTTGATCGCTTCGGCCCACTCGATCGCGGTGTCTTCGAGTTCATCGTGAGGGACCGCCTCGTTGACCATCCCCATATCGGCGGCCTCCGCGGCGCTGTAGGTCTTCCCGAGGAAGAACACCTCGCGGGCCTTCTTCTGACCGATCTGGCGGGCGAGATACGCCGACCCGAACCCGCCGTCGAAGGAACCAACGTCGGGATCGGTCTGGAGGAACTTCGCGTGCTCGTCGCTGGCGAGGGTCAGGTCACAGACCACGTGCAGCGAGTGGCCACCGCCGACGGCCCACCCGGGGACGACGGCGACGACGACCTTCGGGATGTGACGGATCTGGCGCTGGACTTCGAGGATGTGGAGGCGGCCGACGTTTTCGGGTGCGTCGTCGGCTTCCGGCACTTCGTCCGCTCGCGGCTCGCTTTGCTCCGCGCTCGCCGTTTCCGAGTCACCTGGCGACTCGCTGTATTCGTAGCCGCTCTCACCGCGGATGCTCTGGTCCCCGCCGGAACAGAACGCCCAGCCGCCGTCCTTCGGGGAGGGGCCGTTCCCGGTGATGATGACACAGCCCACGTCGGTCAGGCGCTTGGCGTGGTCCAGCGCCGTCGCGAGTTCGTCGACCGTCTCCGGGCGGAAGGCGTTGCGCTTCTCGGGGCGGTCGAACGCGATCCGGACGGCGCCGGTCTCGGTCGAACGGTGGTACGTGATGTCGGCGAAATCGAATCGGTCGACCGGGTTCCAGCGATCCGGGTCGAACAGCTCAGAGACCATACCGCTCGTCGGGACGGGCGTCGCAAAAAGATTCACGTGTGGGCGAAACGCTTTCGGCAGTGTCACTCCAGCGTGGACGTGTATGCCCTCCGACTCGGACGAACGGACGCTCAGGACCCTCCTCGGTGTCGGTTCCATCCTGATCCTCGCGTACAGTCTGATCATCGCCCAGCAGATCCTCCTCGGCGTTCTGGCTATCGTCGCCCTCTGGGCGGTCTATCTCGTCTGGCGACTCATCTCGGTCCTCGAACGGATCGCGGGCTCGCTGGAGTACCGCATCGAGCAGTCCGAGCGGGACGCCGACAACCGACTGGCCCGTGAGGGGACCACCGAAGTGGCCGAGGACGACAGCCTGCAGGACCCGGCGGTCGAACGCGAACGGTGAGAACTGGGCGCAAGGATTTATACCGACCTGTCGCCCATCAGAAACTAGTCGGCCGGCAATGACAGAGACGTACTACGACGTTCTGGGGGTCGCCGAGGACGCCTCGCGATCCGACATCGAAGCGGCGTACCGCGAGCGCCTCAAGGAGACACATCCCGACGTGAGCGACGACGACGACGCACAGACGGCCACCCAGCGGCTCGTCGAGGCGCGGGACGTGCTCGTCGACACCGAGGAGCGGGCAGAGTACGATCGCGTCGGGCACGCCGCGTACGTGGGCGAGGACTCGCAGACGGACACCGCTCCCGAGAGTGACGCCGCGACCGCCGCGCGGCGGGCGGGATACGGCGAGGCGACCGACCGCTCCGGCGGCGAACCGTCCGAGGATCGGGCCAGTACGTCGGATGCGTCGGCACACACCGGCCGCGAGCGCGCCGACCGCGAACGCCGCGCCAGCGAGCGCGTCTCCCGGAACCGGAACGGATCCCGAGGCAGTGGCACCACCGGTGGGACAGCGAGTGCGTCGGCCGCCGGTTCGTCGGGGGCGTCCCGGACGGCGGGACAGTCGACGCAGTACTCGGTCAGACAGGAGTACGACGTGGTCGAGCGGCCCGAGGAACTGTTGCCCAGCGGCCGAGCGCTCACTGTCCTCGGACTCTCGTTCGCGTTCTATCCGGTGTTGCTCGCCAGCGCGGTGTTTCCCCCGTTCCCGCTGTGGGTGAAGGTAGTGGTCGGCCTGTGTGCCGTCTGTGTCTTCGGCTACCTCCAGTCGATGCCGCGGATCGCCGTCATGGTCTTTGGCGGGTGGAGCCTGCTTGCACCGCTCATCCTGCTCGGCCTGCCCTTCGGGATCTTCTCGATCGTCGGGATCTTCACCCTCTGTGGGACCTGGCTCCCGTTCGGGTTCTCGGTGCTGACGCTCTCGATCCTCCGGTGATCAGTCGAGCACGCCGATCTTCTCCGCCGTGTAGCCGAACACGTCCTCGTACCCCTCCGGCGAGAGCAAGACGGGGTGGAACGCCTCGTCGGCGATCACTGGTCGGCCGTCGGCGGCGGCGACGGCCTCGCCCTCCGGGACCCGCTCGAAGTTCCGGGCGAACACCTCGTAGCTCTCGGCCGCGTCCTTCGGGATCGGTTCGCCGAGCTGGAACACCGGCAGCGGCTCCGTCCGAGCCCTCGGCTCGGCGTCGGTGACGCCGGTCGCCGCCAGGAACTCCCGGACGACCCGGGCCGCGTTCTCGGCGGCCGCCGGGGACCCCTGGTAGCCACACTCGACCTCGATCGTCGAGGGCACCGCAGAGAAGATCCGACCCTCGTTCGCCCCGGCGGTCCGGACGACGGCGTCGACCGAGAGCTGTGGACAGATCTCCCTGACGAGCGGCGTCACGTCGTCGACCAGGGCGAAGAGACCGCTGTAGGACTGTGTCGAGTGGAGCGCGAGCGTCGTACAGCCGTCCAGTTCCGCCGCGAGGTCGGCCGCCAGTCGCTCCTCGTAGGCGTCGGCGTCCGGATTACCCGGGAACGCACGGTTGAGGTCGGTGTCGACGTATCGCGTCCCGGCGGCCAGCGCACGCTCGTTCGCGATCACGAACTTCACCGGCCGCGAGACCGCCGGCGGGTCCGCGAGGACCGCCTCGATGCCGGCCGGGCCACACGGCTCGTCGCCGTGGATCCCGCCGACGACTGCCACCTCCGGCTCCCCCTTCCCCAGTTGCTCGACTCGCATTGTCTCCCGATACGGCCCGGGACATTTATCCACTGCGGAGTCGGTCAGTGTTCGAGTCCCTCGGCGTAGGCGATGTCCTCGGGTCGCGCCTCGGGATAGCCGTCGTCGAGGCGGATCTGCCACCCGTCGAGCGCCGACGGGTCCGACAGCGCGTTCGTGACCGTCGTGCGAACGTCGAGCAGGTCGACGCCGTAGAAGTCCCCGGGAAGCCCCTGGAAGTACTGCAGCGAGGTCCGAAACAGCGAACGCATCCCGTCGTCGTCCTCGAAGTCGAAGTGTTTGTACGCGCCGGCGGCGACCTGTACCATCCCGTGGAGGAACTTGCTCTCGGCGCTCCCGCGGCCGTAGTTGTACCACTCGTCCTCGAAACAGTCGTGTGACTCGTGGAACTCCCCGGAGTTGTACAGGCGCACGCCGTGGACCACGGCTTGTCTGAGCGTCGCGTGCTCCCACTGCCCGTCGGCCCGCCACCCCGTCGGGTTCCCCGCCGGCGGGTCGACCGTCGGGTCACGCGTGTGGTCGTCCATACCGGCGATAGGCCGTCGGGGTGGGTCAATCCTCCGGTCGCCCTACAGGTCGTAGCCACACTCCGGACACGTCCCGGTCGCTCCGTCGGTCGAGTGGTGACACCGCGGGCAGACAACGTCGTCGTCGACGCCAGCGGTGCTCTGGTAGCCGGCGTCGTCCCGGACGGCAAACGCCAGGACGGCGACGGCGATGAGCGCGAGCAACACGCCCACGACGGGCAGGGCGCCGTCGAGTTGAAGGACCATGCCAGCGACACGCATGACCGGACCGTCACCATCGACGCGTATATACGTTCTGCCGAGAGCCCCGACAGCCACCGACTGAGTTGGAGCCTCCGGATCCGCACAGGATCGGTTCGCCTACACACTCGGAACCGACGGCGGAACGCCCGAAGTCCCGATCCGTCAGCCGGAAGTGCCCGGTGCCGACACACCGGGGAGATCCGGCACGGCGAGGTCGATTCGCCGCAGCAACTGCGCGTTGATCGCGACGACGACGGTGCTCAGGGACATCAACAGCGCGCCGACGGCCGGTGAGAGGAGGATCCCGACCGGAGCGAGCACGCCAGCGGCCAGCGGGATCGCGAAGACGTTGTATCCGGCTGCCCAGACGATGTTTTCCTGCATCTTTCGGTAGCTTGCCGTGCTCAGTTTCACGAGCCGAACCACGTCCATCGGGTTGTTCCGGACGAGTATGACATCAGCCGACTGGACGGCGACATCGGTCCCGCTGCCGATGGCGATTCCCACGTCGGCCCGCGCCAACGCCGGTGCGTCGTTGACGCCGTCGCCGACCATTCCCACGAGCTTTCCCTCGTCCTGGAGCTGTCGGATTCGCTTGTCCTTGTCTTCGGGAAGGACCTCCGCGAAGACGGTATCGATACCTAACTCGTCGGCGACTGCGTGGGCCACGGCGCGGGAGTCGCCGGTCAGCATCGCCACCTCGATACCGAGGTCGTGGAGGGCGTCGACGACGGCGTTGCTCTCCTCGCGGATCACGTCGGCCATCGCGAACGCCCCGACGAGGTCGCCGTCCCGGAGCAGGTAGACGACAGTCCGAGCGTTTTCGCCGGCGTCCTCGGCGAAGGTGGCGAGGTCGTCCGGGACCGTGACATCGAGCCGATCGAGGAGATTCGGTCCGCCGACGTACACCTCCTGTCCGTCGACGGTCGCCCGGACGCCCCGTCCTTTCAGCGCCTCGAAGTCCGTCGCGGCAGGTGGCGCGACCCCTCGCTCCACCGCCGCGTGGCGGATGGCTCGAGCGATCATGTGTTCGGAATCGCCCTCGACCGCTGCGGCGAGCCCGAGAGCGTCCGTCTCGTCGACGCCGTCGACAGTCGCTATCCCGACGACGCCGTGCTCGCCTCGGGTGAGTGTTCCGGTCTTGTCGAAGACGACGGTGTCCAGTTCGCGGGCCTGTTCCATCGCGATGCGATCCCGCACGAGCATCCCGTTTTTCGCTGCGAGCGACGTGTTGATGGCGACGACGAGCGGAATCGCGAGGCCGAGGGCGTGGGGGCAGGCGATGACCAGGACGGTCACGACGCGCTCGACGACGGTCGCGTCGAACGCGGTCGCGACGGTCCACGCGACCGCCGTCACGGCCGCGGCCCCGACGGCGACGTAGAACAGCCAGCCGGCCGCTCGGTCGGCGAGCACTTGCGTCCGTGACTTGCTCCGCTGGGCCTCCTCGACGAGCCGCATGATGCCGGCGAGCGTCGTCTCCTCTCCGGTCGCACCGACCCGAACGCGGAGGCTCCCGTCGCCGTTGACCGTTCCCCCGATCACCTCGTCGCCGGGCTCTTTCGAGACGGGCGCCGATTCGCCGGTGAGCAGCGATTCGTTCACGTCGGAGTCGCCTTCCTCCAACACACCGTCGACAGGGACGCTCGCGCCGGGCCGGACGAGGACGAGATCACCGTCTGCGAGGTCGCTCACGGGAACCTCCTCGATATCGCCGTCGTCGGCGATCCGCTCGGCGGTGTCGGGCAGTAGTCGCGCCAGTTCGTCCAGGGCACCGGAAGCCCGGCGGACCGACCGCATCTCGATCCAGTGGCCCAGTAGCATGATATCGATGAGCGTCACGAGTTCCCAGAAGAACGCCGACTGCGTGGGGACGACGACGCTCGCGAGGCTGTAGCCGAACGCGACCGAGATCGCCATCGAGATGAGCGTCATCATTCCCGGCGAGCGATCCCGCAGTTCGGGGACGGCCATCCGCAGGAAGGGAACGCCGCCGTACCCGAAGACGACGACCGCGAACACGGGGGTGATCCACTCGCTCCCGGGGAACGTCGGGACGGCAAAGCCCAGCCACTCCTGGAGTGTCGGGCTGTAGATAAGGACGGGAATCGAGAACAGCACCGAGACGAAAAAGCGTCGCCGGAACATCCGCTCGTGGCCTTCGTGCATCCCGCTGTGGCCCCCGTGCTGGTCGTGACCGCGGCCACCAGCAACTCTGTGTCGAGGGTGAGCAGTCTCGGTCCCGTGGGCTGGGTGTTCGTCCGTTTCAGCGGCGTGTTCCGGGGGGTTGTTGGAATCCATCGTGCACTCCTCGGACCGGAGTCGTCCCCGGAGACTACTCACTCCGCCGTCAAATATCTCCCCACCGGCCCAGGTGAAAGCCCGAACGACAGTACCCACGCTTGCCGATGAAACCGACAGCTACGGCGTGTACGGACTGATCTGGCCTGTCGTCTGAAGCTCTCTCGTCCATAGACACGTCTGCAACAGTGAGTGTCCGCCGCCAAGAAAAACACCAGCCACAGAGGCCGAACTAGTGGGTGCCTCTGCTCCGTGTTCGTGCAACCTTTATATCAGCGAGTACTGACATCGAAGTGCGGAACCACGGGAAGTCTGAACCGGCGCGTGATTGGCTGGAAACGGGAATCGCGCCAGCGACGTGCGAGGGTAGCCAAGCCTGGAAACGGCGGCGGACTCAAGATCCGCTCCCGTAGGGGTCCAAGGGTTCAAATCCCTTCCCTCGCACTGACCGACCACTGTCGCCGTCGGGCGGTGTCGCCGAAGGCGACGACGCCTAGGACGTGAAAGTGGTCGGGACGAGGACCCGACGCGGTCCCTCGCACACAGTGCGGAAGACTGCACGGAGCGGTCTTCCCTCGCAATTCCTTCGAAAAATCGTTCCACAGAGTCTCCTCCCGCGGTCCGTCGTCCGCGCCCGAGTTCTGTTGAGCGGTTTCTTCACGGCTCGCTGGGCCGTAGATTTATACCGATCGAATAGGTACGTGATGGCATGGCAACCGACCAATCCGACGGGTCGCGTTTGCGAGTGCCGCCGTTCGAGAACACGGCGTTCTTCTCGATCGAGACGGACGATAGGTACGTCCGGATCGAGCAGTCGCTGGGGAATCAGGTCCGCTACACGCCGGACGAGGCCGAGGAGATCGCGCGGGACATTCTCGACGCCGTCGAGGAAGCCGAGGGGAACTAACGGGTTTTGCCACATACCGAGGTGGTTTGAAGCCGGGGGTGCCAGCGGGAGGCATGACCGACACACACCACAGAGCGGCGGTAGCCGAGCGAGCCGCCCGTGCGGGTGGTGCCGTCGCCCGCGAACAGTTCCGAGGAGCGTTGACCGTCGAGACGAAAGCGAACAAGAACGACGTGGTGACCGAGGCCGACAGAGAGGCCCAGCAACAGGTGCTGGCGACGATCCAGGGGGAGTTTCCCACCGACACGTTCGTCTGTGAGGAAGATGTCGGCCCCGTTCCCGGAGACGACGACGTGCTCGTCGACGAGGTGCCCGACACCGGCGCGACCTGGATCGTCGATCCGATCGACGGGACCGCGAACTTCGTCCGCGGGCTCCCGCTGTGGACGACCTCGATCGCGGCCGTCGTCGACGGGGAGACGGTCGGTTCGGCGACGTACGTTCCGGCACAGGGCGACCTCTACGCGGCGGGGGAGAGCGCGACCCGCGACGGGACCGAACTCGTGGCGAGTGCGCGCACCGACCCCGAGACGTTCGCCGTCGCGCCGGTGGGCTGGTGGGACCGGGACGACCGCGGGGAGTTCGGCCGCCTCTGTACGGCCATCGCCGAGCGGTTCGGCGACATGCGCCGACTCGGCTCGTTCCAGTTGACACTGGCGACGGTCGCCGACGGGGGGCTCGACGGCGCGATCTGTACCCGACCGATGAACCCGTGGGACACCGTCGCCGGCGTCCACATGGTCCGTGAAGCGGGCGGGACGGTGACCGATCTAGACGGGAACCGCTGGACCTACGACAGCCACTCGCTTGTCGCCTCGAACGGCGAGGCTCACGAGGAGTTGCTCGCCGCCGCGGCTCAGGCGCTGACCTGATCGGGTGGCGCCGGTGCGGGGGGTGCACACTGGACCGGAAGCCTGAAACCGCCTGCCACCGGTCACTCGGCCATGAACGCGCTCGATCGGGTCGTCGACGAGTACGGGGCCGAGCGGCTGTGGCTCGGTTCCTTCGTCGGACTCATCGTCGTCGGCGTCGGCGCCGTCCTGGCCGCTCCCGGGCAGGTGTGGGACCGGTTCCTCTGGCACTACTTCTGGGGGCCAGTCTACGCCGACGCGAAGGCCGCAGGCTGTGCGGTAATGACCGAGCAGGGTCCACAGGCGCTGTATCAGGGCTGTAGCGACGCGATCGCTGCCGGCCGGATCGTCGCCGAACCCGGCTACACCGTCGTCTCCGAGATCGGCTACATGCTCATCCTGGTGTACATGCTCGTCGGCGTCTACCTCCTGCTGGAGAACCTCGACGTGGCCGAGGACATCGAGCTGTACTTCGCGCTCGTCCCGTTCATGCTGTTGGGCGGGGCGCTCCGGACCGTCGAGGACCTCGGCGACCGAGCGCTGGAGGCCGGGGTCGACCCGCTGATCACCTACCCGCTGAACTCGCTGATAATCAGTCCGGTCATCTACGGGACGGTCTTCCTCCTGACGCTCGTGTCCCTGATCGCCTGCGTCTGGTTGGACACCAACGGCTACGTCGACAGCTACTACCGGGCGACGGCGACGCTCGGGGTCACCTTCGTCACGGTCACGCTGGCGTATCTCACCGTCGCCGCCCTCACCAGGGACTACGCGACGCTGTACCCGTCGGTCCTGCTCGTGACCGTCGGGCTGGCGTCGGTGCTATCCTACGGGCTCTATCGGCTGTACGATTCGGTCTGGCCGGCGGTCAACGCCGGGACGGGCGCGGTCGGGCTGTTGGTCATCTGGGGCCACGCCATCGACGGCGTCGCCAACGTCGTCCTGGCGGACTGGCTCGACACGCTGAACGTCCCGCTGACTTACTACCCGAAACACCCGGCCAACGCCTTCATCATCTCGATGACGGAGTCGCTCCAGCCCGCCGGGTTGAGCGCCGCAATCGGGACTTCCTGGCCGTTCCTGGTCGTCAAACTCGCCGTCGCGTCGCTCGTGGTCTCGCTGTTCAACGACGAGTTCCTCGACGAGAGTCCCCGCTACGCGCTCCTGTTGCTCGTCGCGGTCACGGCGGTCGGCCTCGGACCGGGGACACGTGACATGCTCCGGGCCACGTTCGGCGTCTGAACCCCGCCGGAAGACGGGTCGGCTGCTGTCTCAGGGGAAGGGGTGGTGTGCCCGATCCAGTCGCGGCTCGAAGCCCAGTTCCTCGGGCACCGACCGCGCTCGCTCGCCGAAGTAGCTCTCGCCGAACACGAGCGGCTGCGCGCTCGGGCAGACGACGCGGACCGCTTCGAATCCCATCGCGTCGAGGTCCCGCTGTGTCAGCCGGACGCCGTAGGGTTCGATCCCGACGGCAGTGACGCGCTCGACCAGCGTCGCCAGTTCCGCCGGCGGCTCGCCGACCCGGTCCGGACCCAGACGCCCGAGCGGGACAGCGGTCTCCGTGTCGGTCAGCGACTGAACTGACCGCGGGCGGTCCGCGTAGCGCCCGATCGCGCCGTCTGCCTCCTGTGCCTGTGATCGCCCCATCCCGCGCAGTTCCATCCAGTTCTGGAGCGCCTCGGCCAGCGCGCCGACGGCGGCCTGCCCCGGATCGAGGTCCGCCGCCATCCCGAGAGCGAACTTCGGCCACGTCTCGCCCTCGACGGCGACGGCCACGACCGGCACGTCGATGTCCTGTGTCAACAACAGCGGCGTCACCGACAGCCCCTCGGCGCTCGCCCGACGGCGGAGCGTCTCGAAGCCCTCGTGGTCGCCGACGCGGACGGCCAGCGGTTCGTACGTCGAGTACCACGACAGCATCGCGGCGTCGCGTTCGACGATCTCGTACAGGCCGGCAAGCAGCGCGTCCGTCCCCGAACTCCCGAGTCCCAGCCCGGTCGTCGTGGCGGGCCGGACCCGTTCGGACGGCGGCGGGTAGAACACGGTCTCCGCCGGCAGCGCCGCGGCGGTCCCCGACGCCAACTGTTCGCCCGGGACCCAGGCCACCGGCGGTTCGCTCGTGTGTGACTCGGGGGTGACGAACGCGGCGGGGGCAACGTGGTCCTCCGGTGGTCGGTTCGGCAGCGTCCCGGTCCGGTAGACGCCCCCGGCGTACCGCTCGTAGCTCTCCCCGAGTGCCTTCATGAACGCGGTGTCCCAGTCGGCACCGACACCGGCAGCCTGTCGGGGCGCGGCAGCGTCGCTGAACCCGCTCGTGTCACACAGCGTCGAGAGGTAGTACGGCGCGGGGAACGACTCGGCCTCGCCGACCTCGGTGACGATACCGACCCGCTCGTCCAGCCCCCGCTCCGCACGCGTCAGCGCGTCCGTGTCGGCGTCGTCGGCCCCGCGGCGGAGTTCCCAGTCCCGCTCCGGACCGCACGCACAGCCCGGGACCGGGAGAAACGTCCGCTCGGCGTGGGGGACCTCGGTGATGGTGCCCGACAGCCGCTCCCCACCGTCGAGGGCAGTCGCGATCCGGTGGCCCGCCAGCGCACCGGCGTAGCGCTGCGTGCCCGAATCGGGTCGGTCGACGCCGTCGACGGGTCCATCGACGGCGGCAGCGACGCGGGCTTCGAGACAGTCGTAACAGCCACTCTCCGGGCCGAACCCGGTGATCGCTGCGTCGACGACCGGGGCGCCACCGACACCGCCGAGTTCGACGGCGACCCAGCGCTGGCTGTCGGTCCGTGCCCGCTCGTCGACCGTCCGGAATGTGTCGGCACCGGCGCGGTCTACGGCGACGACGAACTCGGCGTCGACGCTCTCGGGGTCCTGCTGGTGCTCGACGGTGATCGCTGCCTCGGAGAGCGCGGCAGTGAGTGCGTCAGTCGCCGGCCCGGTGCCGACAACGGCGACAGGTGTCATACCTGCCGACTCACGGAGGGCGGGCAAAAGCCTGTGTGTCTCAGGCGGCGAGGATGCTCTGTGCGACCGTCGCGAGTTCGTCGGCGTCGGCGTCCTCCAGGCGTTCGTCGCCCAGGAGGAGGCGGAGCCGCGGCCGGCCGACATCGATCGGGACTTTCTCGGTGTCGATTAGCCCCATGTCTTCGAGTTTGGTCTTCGTCCGGGAGAACGTGGCCTTGCTGGCAAGCCCGATGTCCTCGCCCCACTTGCTGATGTCGTAGAGGAGTTCACCGTTCCGGGCGGCCACGAGCAGGCTGATGGTGACCTCGTCGAGGCCGTCACCGTCGCCCCGGGCCGTGGTCAGCGAACTCAGGACGCTGTCGAAGTCGGCCGCCGTCTCCGACCCGATGTCGGATTCCAGTGTCGACTGGACCCGCGAGAGCGGCGGCGTCCGCAGCGAGTACACCTCCGCGTCGGCCCACTCGGTGCTGTACTGGTCGTAGGCCTGCTCGACGAACGCGTCGTCGTCGGTCCCGAGGCCGCTGGCCGCGTCGTCGATCTCGACGATCGCGTGGACCGCCTCGGGCGTCACGGCGATGGAGTGGTTCGGGACAGCTTCGAGCACTCGGAGCGAGAGCTGATCGGCCTCGATCAGATCGGCGGCCGTGCTCGCGACGAGGAAGTCGTCCATGACATCCTTCAGCGCCCGCTCGTCGGCGAGCATTCGGACCGCCGGGGCGTCGGTAACTGTCTGGAGCGTCGAGACGAGCTCCGAGATCGTTTCGCGTGATGGGTTGACGATGTACAACGGTTCCGCCGCCTCCGTGAGTATCGTCGACAGCATCGAGCTACTATCGTCGTGGAGTAGCGTAGCACTCATGCTATAACAAGGTATGTAGGGATCTATCATATTTAATTTTATCCTCTCGAACCCATTGATTTCTCTCCAGCAGGGTAAACTCCTGCCGACCTGTTACGATAAATGTACTCTTTCGGTTTCATTAACCGAAGGCTAATCGTCCGTGTATCAACAGTTAACAAAACCTTACCGTGCGGTGAACGAACGCGGTACGGCGTCGTCGGATCAGTGGTCGAGCGAGCCCGCGAGTTCCTCCGACCAGTGGAACTCGCCGCCGTAGATGACCGGGAGCGAGCTCGACTCGAGAACGTCGACCAGTTCGTCGGTAGTGACCGTATACTCCCTGGTCCGGCCGTTGATCGCCTCGGTCCCGCCGTCGAACGGGAGTTGATATCGCTCGCCCGCGCGCCGTGGCGACACGACTTCACAGGTGAGGTCGTACCCGTCTTCGCCGTCTGAGAGCCAGAGGACTGCCGGCTCGCCCGGACTCGGGAGGATCGCGTACGTCCCGTCGCCGACGACGGCGTAGTCCTTGCTCATCACGATACGACGCCGGGCGAGTTTGAGCGCGCGGTCGATGCTGAACCCGTGGACCAACAGGCGGGCGAACGCGGTTCCGACCGTCGCCGCGTGCTTGTCCAGCACGTCGGTGAACGTCACTGCCCCCGCGACGGCCCCGCGCTTGACCAGGTCGAGCCCCTCGTCGTAGGAGCCACAAGCGTTGAGGAAGAACGTCGGCGTCCGCGCCTCGGTGAGTTCACGGGCGGCGAGAGTGCCGTCGGGACACCGAAGCCCGTCCTCGTCACAGTGGCCGATGTAGTGGACGAAGTCGTTGGTCGCCTCGAAGACGCTCCCCAGACGGTCGGTCGGGAGTTGCTCGTGGACGGCCACGTCCATCGGGAGGCCCGCCGCTCG
Source organism: Haloarcula pelagica (assembly GCF_030127105.1). Taxonomy (NCBI): domain Archaea; kingdom Methanobacteriati; phylum Methanobacteriota; class Halobacteria; order Halobacteriales; family Haloarculaceae; genus Haloarcula; species Haloarcula pelagica. The sequence goes on from NZ_CP126161.1 coordinate 3,441,839, forward strand.
CTCGCGGTAGATCTCCGCGACGGCGCTGTGTTCGTCGCCCATCTCGCGGTCGTTGAGGACGACGGCGACCTGGAGACGGTCGTTGTCCCGGTCCCGGAAGCGGTATCGGTTCTCGTAGGCCGCCGGGATCGTCTTGTGTGCGTCGATCGGTGTCCCCGAGGCGAGCCAGGCGTGGACCCGCCCGGCCTGCAGGTTCGGGGCCAGGACCGACTCGCGGTCCGCCCGCACACCCCGTGTCGGGTACGTGTCCGAGAGCGTCCGCTCCAGCAGGTCGCTCCGGTCGAGTGCGGTTCCCTCGGGCAGATAGATCAGACTGAGCTTGTCAAGCAGGAAGGGCAGACAGCGGACCCGCTCCGTCGAGGGACTCGCGTACGTCGAGAGGTGCCACTCCGGCAGCGCTCTCCTGACGCTGTCGGTCGGGACATCGAGGTACCGTTCGAGCCGCCCGGCCGGCGAGCGGTCCTGTGCGGCCGCGGGGTCAAGGCCGATCTCGGCGAGCAGGTCCGCGCCGGTGCGGTCCGGATCGACCCGTCTGACCAGACAGTCGAGATAGAAGACACGCCGCAACAGGGTCGCAGCCTCCTGCTGGAACGCCGGAAGCGGCTCGAACTCGTGGCGGACGGCGCCCCCGGTCGTGGTCAACAGGGGCGCGTCGCGGTCCTCGACGGTCACGTCGGCCCCGAGATAGTATGCCAGCGGCGCCGCCACGAACACCGACGGGAGCCCGGCGGGAAGCCGCAGTTCGATCCCGGTTTCCGTGCGGTCGCTTCGGACGCTGTCCGGGATCGACAGCGACTCGCCGACCGTCAGCAGCGGCGGGTGATCGCGCAGGCCCGGGTGGGACCGCGACGGCGCGATCGTGTGGTGGGCGGCGCCGAGCGCGGAGACGCCGGCAGCGACCCCCGCCGGCGAGTCCGGGACCGTGATCCGGCCCGGCGTCGCGTGTGTGAGCTCCCGATAGCCCACGGTGACGGGGTTCCGGTCCCACAGGGAGAGGACGACCCCCTCGTCGGTGGGGCGGAGTGATGCGGGTCCCTCGAAGCGGACGAACACCCGGCAGGCACCGCCCGTCAGGGGATCGGCCGCGTCACCCCCGCTCGTCCGTCTCGTCGTCGTGACCAGAAACCCTCCGTCCGGGAGTTCCGACGCCGTCGTCAGCTGATACTGGGCGTCACACGAGAGCGACGTTACCGTCGTCTCACTCCCGGGGAGGACCAGGCGGGCCGCTTCACCGCGGAAACTCTCGTCGGTCCGGCGGGGGATCGGGCGGTCGACGGCCTCGGTGCACTGATCGAGCTGTGAGAGGATCGTCGACGGGACGGACTCGCCAGTGGCGCCACCGACCGCTTGCGGGTTCGACTCGTCAGTCGGCTCCGTCACCCCCCAGGTGACCATATGCCACACTGTGCACCCTTCTTAGATATATACGTACTGATCACAGGCCCGACATCAGTCGAGGTCGGCGGTACGACGGCGAGACTGGGACGGCCTCACACGCCCCGCACCAAAGGGTAGATTATTGACGGGCCCGTTCTGAGGGGCAATTATGACCTACGACACCGTCCGCGAGACGGACCCGGCAGTCGCAGACGCGCTGGAAGGTGAGCGACAGCGGCAGAACGACACGCTCGCGATGATCGCCAGCGAGAACCACGTCTCCGAGGCGGTCATGGAGGCCCAGAGCTCCGAGCTGACCAACAAGTACGCCGAGGGCTACCCCGGCGAGCGCTACTACGGCGGCTGTGAGTACGCCGACAATGTCGAGGAACTGGCGATCGACCGCGCGAAGGAGCTGTACGGCGCCGACCACGTCAACGTCCAGCCCCACTCGGGCTCACAGGCGAACATGGGCGTCTACCTCGCGGTGCTGGAGCCGGGCGACAAGATCCTCTCGCTCGATCTGACACACGGCGGCCACCTCTCTCACGGCCACCCGGCGAACTTCGCCGGTCAGGTCTACGAGGTCGAGCAGTACGAGGTCGACGAGGAGACGGGCTACGTCGACTACGAGGCGCTGGCCGAGAAAGCAGAGTCCTTCGAACCGGACATCATCGTCTCGGGTTACTCCGCGTACCCGCGCGAGGTCGAGTTCGACCGCATCCAGGAGGCAGCCGACGCCGTCGACGCCTACCACCTCGCGGACATCGCTCACATCACCGGCCTGGTCGCCGCCGGCGTCCACCAGTCGCCGGTCGGTGTCGCGGACTTCGTCACCGGTTCGACCCACAAGACGATCCGCGCCGGCCGCGGTGGCATCATCATGTGTGACGAGGCCTACGCCGACGACATCGACTCCGCGGTGTTCCCCGGCTCCCAGGGCGGCCCGCTGATGCACAACGTCGCCGGCAAGGCCGTCGGTTTCGGCGAGGCGCTGAACCCCGAGTTCGACGAGTACGCCGAACAGACCGTCGAGAACGCGAAGGCGCTGGGCGACCAGCTCCTGGCACACGGCCTCGACCTGGTCTCCGACGGCACCGACAACCACCTCGTCCTGATCGACCTCCGGCCCTCCCACCCCGACACGACGGGCAAGGAGGTCGAGGAGGCGCTGGAGGAGGCCGGCATCGTCCTCAACGCCAACACCGTCCCCGGCGAGACGCGCTCGGCGTTCAACCCCTCGGGCATCCGCGCCGGCACGCCCGCGCTGACGACGCGCGGCTTCGACGAGGCCGCCTGCCGCGAGGTCGCGGACCTCATCTACGAGGTCGTCGACGCCCCGCAGGACGACGACGTGATCGCCGAGGTCAGCACCCGCGTCGACGAACTGACCGACGAGCATCCCCTCTACGACGCGGACGAAGAGCATCCGCTGTACGACTGACTCCCGGTAGGGGCGACGACGTGCCCTGACGGTTTTTTACGCGGGCGATTCCTACCAGAGACCGATGCCAGGTGGGGCGCCGACCGCGATGTATCGCGAACGGATCGACGCGCTGTCGACTGTCTCGGGCGACGGACCGCCGGTCCTCTGTCTCCACGGAACGTTGATGGATCGGACGATGTTCGAGCCACAGCGTCGGGCGCTCGCGGACGACTATCGCGTGGCGGCCTACGACCTCCGGGCGCGCACCGAACACGCCGTCGACCCGTACGATCTGGACGACCTCGCCGCGGACTGTCTGGCGGCGATGGACGCGCTGGGGATGGACCGGCCCGTACTCGTGGGGATGTCGATGGGCGGGTTCGTCGCGCTCCGGACGGCGCTTGCAACACCGGAGCGGGTCGGCGGCCTCGTCCTGCTCGACAGTACCGGAGCGCCCCATTCGCCCACACAGCAGGAGCAGTACGCCGCGCTGGTCGAGCCGCTGGCGGGCCAGTCGACGGTCCCGGGGGCGATGGCCGAAGGGATCGCCGAGACGCTGTTCGGCGAGACCACCCGCACCGAGCGCCCCGCCCTCGTCGAGGACTGGGTGGCCCGCTGGCGGACCTACCGCGGCGAGGCCGTCTACAACGAGGTCCACTCCTGGCTCGACCGGCCCGGGTTACTCGACAGACTCGGCGAACTCGGCTGTCCGCTGCTGGCGGTCCACGGCGCCGAAGACACGGCGATCCCGCCGGAACAGGGCGAGGAGACCGCTCGGTCAGCGCCGACCGGACGGTTCGAGCTGGTCGAGGGCGCTGGCCACTCCGCGAACGTCGAGCGACCGCGGGCCGTGAACCGCCACGTCCGGGCCTTTCTGGAGGATATCGTCGGTCCACGGTGACCGGGCCGTCACTGCCGACAGGTGCATAGTGACGTTTTTGCCTCCCGGGCATCGCTGTCCACGTGATGACAGAGATTATCGACGGGAACGCGGTCGCCCAGTCCGTGCGGGACGACCTCTCGACGGCGATCGACCAGCTCGCCGCCGAGGGCGTCCAGCCCTCGCTGGCGACGGTGCTGATGAGCGACGATCCGGCCAGCGAGACCTACGTCTCGATGAAACAGGACGACTGTGCCGAGGTCGGTATCGAGGCCATCGACATCGAGATCGACCCCGACGCCGACGCCGCGGAACTGTACGACACGATCGACGATCTCAACGCCGACGAGAACGTCAACGGCATCCTCGTCCAGATGCCGGTCCCCGACCACGTCGACGACCGGACGGTCCTGCGGGCCATCGATCCGGAGAAAGATGTCGACGGCTTCCACCCCGAGAACGTCGGTCGGCTGGTCGCCGGTGACGCCCGATACAAGCCCTGTACGCCCCACGGGATTCAGAAGCTCATCGAGTCGGCCGGCGTCGACACCGAGGGGAAAGACGCCGTCGTGGTCGGCCGGTCGGACATCGTCGGCAAGCCGATGGCGAACCTACTCATCCAGAAGGCGCCCGGCGGGAACGCGACGACGACGGTCTGTCACTCCCGGACCGAGGACCTCGCGGCGAAGACCAGCGCAGCCGACATCGTGATCGCGGCCGCCGGCGTCCCCGAGATGATCGACGGGGAGATGCTCAAAGAGGGTGCGACGGTGATCGACGTTGGGATCAACCGCGTCGACGCCGACACCGAGAAGGGGTACGAACTGGTCGGTGATGTCGAGTTCGAGAGCGCGAAAGCGGTCGCCGGCGCGATCACGCCGGTCCCCGGCGGCGTCGGGCCGATGACCCGCGCGATGTTGCTGTACAACACGGTCAAGGCCGCGAGCCGCCAGCACGGGATCGCCGTCGACCTCCCCTGAGCGATGTCCATAGAGGCGTTCGCCGGCCGCGACGTGGTGACCCGGCGGGTGACGCGGGAGACCGACGCCGAGGGTTTCGCGTCGATCCGCGACCGAATCGAGGCCGGACTGGAGTGGGGCGTCGGCGGACTCGTCGAGGACGCCGGCGGTCGCGTCCTGTTCGTCCGCGAGGGCGACAGCTACGAAGACGCGACCTGGAAACTCCCCGGTGGCGGCGTCGAAGCCGGCGAGCACCGCGAGGCCGCGGTGATCCGGGAGGTCCAGGAGGAGACCGGCGTAACGGTCGCGGTCGACGAGTTGCTGGCCGTCAGTGAGGTGACTGTCGTCAACGACGGCCGCTCGGCGCAGTTTCACTTCGGGACCTACCGGGCGACCCCCGAAGGCACGGCCCTGACCGACGATCCCGGCGTCGGCGACGAGGGGATCGTCGAGGTCGCTTGGAAGGAGTCGATCCCCGACGCCGCGCTCGACGCCGACCTCCTCCGGCGGGTCCGGTAGCTACTCCTGCTCGATCCCGGCGAGCCAGTTGTCGGCCGTGACGTACGCGGTCTCGTCGCCCTCGCTCGCGAATCGGCCGAGGTCCCGGGCCGCTCTGACGAGTCGGTTCGCGTCCGCCGGATCGACGTTCCCGTCCAGCGCTTCGATACGCTTTCGATGATCGCGGATCCGCCCGGCGAGGCGGCGTGCCTGCTCGTCGGGATGGTCGTCCAGATACGTTCGAACGTCCCGCTGGTAGTCCTCGACGGTCGCGGCCATCGCCAGGCCGTACGGGGATCGCAGGCCCGACGGCACTTCCTCGGGCGTGGGCCGTTCTCCCGCGTCGGCACCGCCAAGTAGCTCGTAGAAGTACCTTTCTACGTCGTCTTCGATCCGCAGGCCGCGCCCGATCTCGTCGCACAGTGACTGGAGTTCGCGCGCGGCGACGAACGTCTCGTCGAGGGGGCGGAGCGTCCCCGCGTCGATGAAGCCCCGCTTGCGCGTGTAGGTTCGGCAGGCCTCCGCCGCTCGGTCGGCGAGTTCGCCTAGTGGCGCTCGATCGATCCGGTTCCGGACAGGCGTCAGATCGAGCGTCGCGGGCGAGTCGGTGTGTCGCGTCCGGTCGTCGATACCGACGCTGTGGACGCTCCCACACTCCGGACAGGCGATACTCCCGGTCTCGTAGTAAGACCAGCGTGTGCCACAGTCCTGACACTCCCGTTCACCGCGAACTTTCATGTCGTACTCTCGACGCCCGGGACTCAAGTGCGTTCCGCGCTGCCGTCCTGTCGGAATGGAGTATCCCCGTACCGCCGCGTTCTATTCTCCGGGTTCCCTATCGAAAACTTACACTCTCTGCCGGGGGCCGGTACATTTAAGTTTCTCACTCTCCTTCGCCTAAGTGACGCTTCGCTTGGAGGGCCGAAGCGTCAGCGGGGACCAATTCAGGGCGGCAAGCGGTCGTGTTTTCTCACGACCGCTTTCCACTTACTTCGCTGAACTGACACCGAGTAGCCCCGTCGTCGTCGTTCTGTGCTCGTGATCGGCTAGCCCGTCGGCCGTCGATTCGGCGTCCGGAACCGTGCCCAGTGGTTGCGTTTCGCACGGACAAGTACTACCTCATCGTCACCTTCCCGAGAATGAAGAATTACTGACTCGATACGGTCGGGGAGCGAATTATCTGTTTCGGGCGATTTGTGGGCCGTATTGTCGCGTGTGTGGTGAGGTATGACGTACGGAAATCCTCTAATCCGACATATTTAAAAGATTTAGACAGTAATATGTATACAGGACAGATCCATGCACGACCTGACCGGCTTCCAGCGCGACCTCCTCTACGTCATCTCCGGGTTAGAGGAACCACACGGGCTGGCGATCAAAGAGGAACTCGAAGAGTACTACGAGAAAGAGATTCACCACGGACGGCTCTATCCGAACCTGGACACGCTCGTCGACAAAGGACTCGTCGAGAAAGGCCAGCGCGACCGACGGACGAACTTCTATACGCTGACGCGACGGGGTCGTCGCGAGATTGACGCCCGCCGCGACTGGGAAGCACAGTATATCGATCAGTAACGACGCCGCTCCGCTGGGTCCCGGTACTCGCTACTCGTTCTCGGGAACGACCTCGTAACTTCGCTCGCCGAGTTCGTCCTCTTCGAAGACGAAGATCCGACCGTCGGCGACCGCGAAGTCCACGTCGACGACGACACGCATCTGTTCGTCACGGACAGTGACGCCCGGGAACAGTTCGTCGCTCTCGCCGTCGTCGAGGATGACGCGACCGACGCCGGTCTCTTCGAGGATGTCGTCGTGGGTCCGGAGGTCGTTGACGTACACCAGGATGCCCGTCGTCTCGGCCTCGTCGGTCACCAGGACGTGAGTGTCCTTCCCCGGCGGCGTGCGGACGCTCCCCTCGACCGCCTGGGGAACCCCGTAGTAGTAGACACGCCTGCCGTCGAGGTACTCGACGACGACGCCGTCTTCGGTGAGTTCGACGGACAGCGAGTCCGGCGGGATGTCCGAACGGTTGCTCATACCCGACGTTTCACGCGGGTGGGGAAAAGCCACGCGCTGTCGACCCGACCGCCTGTTTCACAGGTGGTAAGTACTCCCGGGCGGGAGTAGCGGTCGATGGAAGGTAAGGCAGTGGCACCGGCGGCGGGCACCGTCCTCAACGCCCTCTCGACCGGACGCGGGTCGGCGTTCGCCATCGACGAGTACACGACCGCTACGGTGGAGCTAACGGCCGAGACGGGCGTCACCGGCGAGATCGACGGCGCACCCGAGGCCGACACGCGGCTTATCGAGCGTTGCGTCGAGTACGTCCTCGACGCCCACGGCGGCCAGGACGCCGCCGGCGGACGCGTCCGCACGGAGAGTGAGGTCCCGATGGCGTCGGGGTTGAAGAGTTCCAGCGCGGCCGCGAACGCGACGGTCATGGCGACGCTGTCCGCCCTCGGCGCCACCGACCAGATGTCCCGCGCGGACATGGCACGACTCGGCGTGATGGCCGCGCGCGACGTGGGCGTGACGATAACCGGCGCGTTCGACGACGCCTCGGCCTCGATGCTCGGCGGCGTCACCGTCACCGACAACGAGACCGACGACCTGCTGGCCCGGGACACCGTCGACTGGGACGTGTTGGTGTGGTCCCCGCCCGAACAGTCGTTCTCCGCGGACGCCGATGTCGAGCGCTGCAAACAGATCGCCCCGATGGCCCGACTGGTCGAGGACCTCGCGCTGGACGGGGCGTACCAGCGCGCGATGACCGTCAACGGCCTGGCGTTCTGTGCCGCACTCGGCTACGAGACCGACCCGCTGGTCGAGGCGATGGGGTCCGTCGACGGGGTGTCCCTCTCGGGGACCGGCCCCTCGTTTACCGCCGTCGGCGAACGGGAGGCGCTCGAACCGGTCAAGGCCTACTGGGACCAGCGTGACGGCGAGACACTGCTGACAACGACACAGACGGACGGAACACAGATAGCATGAGTTCAGAACCTACCCCGGAAGACATGTCACTGGAGGAACTGCGCGACGAGATCCGTGCCATCGACCGCGAGATCGTCGAGAAGATCGCCCAGCGAACGTACGTCGCCGACACGATCGCCCAGGTCAAAGACGAACAGGGCCTGCCGACCACCGACGAGGCACAGGAACAGGCCGTGATGGATCGCGCCGGCGAGAACGCCGAACGGTTCGATGTCGACGCGAACCTCGTGAAAGCGACCTTCCGACTCCTGATCGAGTTGAACAAGGTGGAACAGCGCGAGAACCGCTAACCGGGTCAGTTCACCGCCTTCGACAGTTCGGCTCCCGCCTTGAACTTCACGTCCTGGGACGCCCGACTCGCACTCGTCAAGTGAAGCACCGGGGCATCGACCCCCACGTGCAGCAACTCGATATCATACTTCTTCTCTCCCGGCCGCTTCCGAAGGAGGATGTCGTTCCCACCCGACTCCGAAAGTACACCCGCCTTCACCAACTCCTCAACAGTCCCCGAATCCAGCCGCGCCCCCCTCCGTCGACGCGTAACCATTCCCCGAGGTGCATCACCCCCACCCGCCACATCCTCAAACGTAGCAGTAAGCTCAGAAAGCTTAGAACGCTCGACACCGACCACCTCTGTCGGTCCAGCCATCGACACCACCGTCGCCGAATTCCCGTACAGCGCAGCATCGTCGATGACCCACCCACCCGTGTACACGAGCTGGTCGTTGCTCTCACACCGCTGGACATAGAACAACGCCGGGAACGACTCCGGACACCGCGGCGGCTGCACCATCACCTGAAACACCGACACACCAGTCGACGATCCAGACTCCGTCGTCCGCGCCCAGACACCCGGCCCGCACCGTTCTAGTTCAAAAGGCCATTGGACACTACAGACCTGCTCAGAGCCACCGTCCGCGCCCGGCGGCGAACTCACTACCAGCACTGGCCCGTCCTCCGCTCGAACGACCTCCAAACCACCGCCCGTCGCCGTCGGTTCAGACACCTCCGCAACGAAGTGAGGCGTCGTCCCGCACGCCGCCCCCGGGAAAATCTCCCGTTCAGTATCGTCGCAATCGCCACCCCCATCCGGGCCAGCCTTCGGCGTCCCCCAGGAGTACACTCGCCCATCACCAGCAGACTCGCCTGTGAGATACGAGAGCAGTCGATCCGGCGTCACCGCCTCCCGGATACTCCCGTTCCCACCCGGCACCTCCGCATCCGGCAGACAGACCGTAAACCGCTCGGCGACCATCGCCTCGCCGCCAAGATAGTCGTAGACGGGCTCCAGTTCTTCGTCCTCGTCTTCAGTGCCGTCGCCGAGGCCGTCACCGTCAGCGTCATCGTCACGAGCGTATCCTTCTCCCGGCGCGTTGCTCCGCGACGAATTGTGGTTCTGCGCCATGACCGGCGACGACGTAACCCACCCTTCCAGTTCGATCCGACCGGACACCGTCGGAGTCAGCCGACTCACGTGTGGCCGCCCAACGACAAACTCGCCCATACTCTCTCCCTGTGTCCCCGAGAATGCTGCGGCAGGCGACGCTCCCGTGTTCGTCACGGACGACGCCACTCGACTCAGACACCCAGCGAGCCCGCCGGCAGCAACGACACCACCTGCCGCGAGGAACCGCCGCCGACTGATGGTAGCATGTGGCACGTCTCGTCCGACACCATCTGGTCTTCGTGGATGCATAATCAAGTAGTGAACGCGAGGTAAGAGTATAAGTTTTCTGATTAATATGGGGGGAAAAAGACGAACATGTGACCGTCGAAGCCGTCCGTGGTACGGTCCGGTGCGTTCTCTACGCCACCGAGAACCGTGTGGGACAGCGAGAAGCCGAGGCGAAGGACTGGCGTGGCATCGACCGCTACAGGCTCACTCGACCACCGACACGCCCGCTCAGTACTCCCAGAGACGGCGGATTCGCCCCTCGATTTCGGGGTACTGCTCGCGGAGGGTCGCCACGTCGGTCTCGCCGCCGACGTTGATCACGTGGACTTCGCCACGACGGTCGCTGTAGACATCCTGGAAGTCGTAGACGGCACCGACGACATCGACATCGTCGGCCACGTCGTCGCTCGCGACGAGGAACTCGACTTGCCGATCCACGTTGTACTCGACGAGCCGATTGATCGCGCCCGCACGGCCCACATCGTCGGGTAGCGCCTCGACACCGGGTTCGAGGTGGGGTTCGAGCAGGCTGAGACAGTGTTCGATCCCCGGCGGTTCCGAGAGTCCCTCGGTGAGCTCGTCGTAGGTCGCCGTGACGGCCCCGCAACCGGTGTGGCCGACGACGACGGCGGTCTTCGTCCCGGTGTGTGCGAGCGGATAGAGCACGTCACCGGAGACGGCCTCGCCCGACGCGGTCCGCTGGACGACCCGGTTCCCGATGTTTCCACAGGTAAAGAGGTGGCCGGGTTCGTCGTTGCCGAAGATGTGGTCCTGGAGGACCCGGGAGTCGGAACAACAGACGGTGACTGCCTCGGGATGTTGGGCGTCCTGCACGTCGCCGAACCGCGCCTGGAACGTCTCGGCGTGCTCGGCGTTGCGAGCGAGTAGGTCGACCAGTACCTCGTTCATACGGTGACCACCGTTCGTAGGGATATATCAGTTTGTGGTCCCTACTCACAGTGAGAGCGCGTTCGTCCCGGTCGCGAGGGCCGACGCGACCGCGTCGCTGTCCAGTTCGGGGATCGGTATCGGCGCCGACGGCGGCTCGTCGTCGTCCCGGAGCGAGCGTGCCCACCACTCTACGTCGTGCCACTCCCCGTGTTTGTAGCCCACGTCCTCGTAGGTACCGACGCGGTCGAACCCCATGGCATCGTGCAGTGCCGTACTCGGCGGGTTCGGGACGGTGATCCCGGCGTAGACGTTGCGGTACCCCTGGCGTTCCAACACGGCAAACAGTGACTGGTAGAGGCCGCCGGCGACCCCGCAGCGCCGGGCGTTCTCGGCGACGTAGACAGAGGATTCGACCGCCCACTTGTAGGCGCCCCGGCTTCGGTGCGGGCTGGCGTAGGCGTACCCCAGGACGCGACCGTCGTGTTCGCAGACGAGCCAGGGGTGCTGTTCCAGCGTCTCTGAGAGGCGTTCGGCGAACGCCGCTTCGCCGGGGAGCTCGGTCTCGAAGGTGATCGCGCTGTCCCGGACGAACGGTGCGTAGATCTCGCGACAGGCCGGCGCGTCGGCTGGTCCGGCAAGCCGTATTTCGACCATCTCTCCGGCGTAACGGCGGGACGGATATAAGTCCGACACTCGCGTCCCGAGCGCTTACCACGCGGACCGGCGTACCGGACGTATGCCCTCGGAGAAGGAGAAGATGCTGGCAGGCGAGCGGTACGACCCGAGCGATCCCGAACTGGTCGCCGAGCGCGAGCGAGCACGCGAACTGGTCCGTGCGTACAACCGGACCGACCCCGGCGCGGGCGACCGGCGGCGGGACCTGCTCGACGAGCTGTTCGGGTCGGTCGGCGAGTCGACCGTCGTCGAACCACAGTTCCGCTGTGACTACGGCACCCAGATCCACGTCGGCGACGGCTTCTTCGCGAACTTCGGCTGCGTGTTCCTCGATGTCTGTCGGATCGAGTTCGGCGATCGGTGTCTGCTGGGGCCGGGCGTCCACGTCTACACGGCGACACACTCGCTCGACCCGGCCGAACGCGCCGCCGGCATCGAGTACGGCAAGCCCGTGACCGTCGGCGACGATGTCTGGATCGGCGGCCGGGCGGTCCTGAATCCGGGCGTGACGGTCGGTGACCGCAGCGTCGTCGCCTCGGGCGCGGTCGTCACCGAAGACGTTCCCGCGGGCGTCGTGGTCCGGGGGAACCCGGCGACGGTCGTCCGCGAGATCGAGTCGTAACCGTCAGTCGTCGCGTATCATCATCACTTTGACCCGACCGACGGCGTCGAAGTCACGCAGTCTGTTCGTCAGCGCCCGGACCCGTCCCGCCGGGCCGCGACAGAACAGCGACTCCAGACACCACTCGCCCTGGTGGGTGTGACTCGTGTTCAGAATCACGTCCTGATACTCGTGTTGGACGGTGTGCAGGGACTCGATGACATCGTGATGCCGGTAGTCGAAACCCAGGAGCGCCACGACCTCGCCGGACTGCTCGTCGAACCGGGAGTGGGCTTCGATGTACTCACGCATCGCCTCACGGACCGCCCGCGAGCGGTTGTCGAGGCCCTGCTCCTCCCAGACGCGGTCGAACTCCGCCACCGTCTCGTCGGGAATGTTGAAACTCGTTCGCATCGTCGGTGTGTGCTCGCGCCCGCTACATGAACACCGCCGGCTCGCCGAAGCGCGTATGACGATCCCCCCAAACAGGTATTAACTACCCTTAACCGACCGCTGGCGCTACGTCCACCCGTGATGATCGACGGCGAACTGACCGGACTCCTGGCCGGAGCTGTCGTCCTCGGCGCGGTCCACGGGATGGAACCGGGCCACGGCTGGCCGGTCGCGGCCTCCTACGCGCTCGACCAGTCGAACAAGTGGGTCGCCGGGATCGCCGCGAGCACGATCCTCGGGCTGGGACACCTCGTCAGCAGCCTCGCGATGGTCGGCGTGTTCTTCTACGCGAAGTCGTACTTCTCGCTGACGCAGGTCAACGAGCCACTGACCGTTGCCGGTATCCAGATCGGCGGTCCGGTCAGTGTCGTCGCCGGGCTCCTCCTGATCGTCCTCGGCGTCCGGGAGTACACCGGCGGACACAGCCACGGCGGCGACGTAGACGACCACTCACACGACCACGGTGACACACACGATCACAGCCGTTCGCACGATCGGTCCCACTCACACGAGCACGGTGGTTCTCACGCGGACAGCCACGATCACTCACACGGCGAGCAGGCCCACGAGGGTGGCCTCCGCGCTCGCCTCGGACGCGCGTTCCCGTTCGCCGGCGGACACGACCACGGATCGCTCTCGGACGCGGCCGATCGCGGCCTGCTCAGTATCGCCTGGGCGGCGTTCCTCCTCGGGTTCGCCCACGAGGAGGAGTTCGAGATCATCGCACTCTGTGCCGGGTCGAGCTACTGTCTCGAACTGATGAGTGCCTACGCCCTCACGGTGATCGCCGGTATCGTCGGCCTGACTGCCCTGTTGCTGGCCGGGTACGAACACTACGAGGACGAGGTCGAGCGGATCACGCCCTACCTGCCGGTGTTCTCCGCAGCCGTGTTGATCCTGCTGGGGGCTGGCTTCGTGACGGGTCTGCTCTGAGCGCTCAGTGGCGCTCTCCGGCCGTCCGGCCCGCCCCGAGGAGTTCGTCCCTGATCGCGTCCCGTTTCAGCAGGATGAATCCGGCGAAGATGAGCGCGAACCCGGCGACGGTCGCCGCTGTCAGTTCCTCCGGCAGGAAGAGGACGCCGGTGATGGCGGCGACGATCGGCGCGGCGTAGGAGACCAGGTTGATCTCGATAGGGCCGAGCCGTTCCAGCAGGTCGAAGTAGATCAGGAAGCCCAGGGCGCTCGCGACCACGACCAGATACGCCAGCGCGAAGAGTCCCCGCGGTTCCCAGCGGACGGCTGCGACGGACTCGCCGATGGCGAGGCTCGCGACGTGCATGAGAGCCGCGCCCAGCAACATCGACCACGCCTCCATCGTCTCGATGGGCAGTTCGGCCTCGACACGGCGGGTGAGGACGCTCCCGAGCGCGAACGCGGCCGCGGCCAGGAAGACGAGAAACAGCGAGACAGTGCGGCTCGTCACTAGAGCGCCCCGTCCGGGATTGCTCAGGACGACGACGCCGACGAAGCCGACGAGCAACCCGACCACGCCGACGACGGTGAGACGTTCCTCGGGGAGAAACACCCGGGCGAACGCGGTCGTGAGGACCGGCGAGAGGCTCACGACGATGGCGGCGACGGCGCTGGAGACGCCCAGTTCGCCGACAAACAGCAGGGCGTGGTAGGCGGCGATCATGAACAGGCCACCGACGCCGACAAGCGTCCACTCCGGCCTGCTCCGGGGCCGCCAGCGGTCGGTCGCGTACACGGCGTAGCCCAGCATCAAGAGCCCGGCGAGGTCGTATCTGAACGCGGCAAACAGCACCGGTGGGAAGTAGTCCAGCCCGGCCTTGATCGCGGTGAACGCGCTCCCCCAGGCGACCGCCAGCGCGACGAACAGTGTTGCGTTCCTGAAGCGCATCGGATCGGTGTCTCCCAGTTCGTGCCCGGCGGCAAAACGTTGGCCATCGACTCACTCCAGTACGCGCCAGATCGAGGCCGAGAGATACGCGGTCGCGAGCCCGCCGATCGAGAGGACCAGCCAGTAGGTCGCGAGCCGATAGAGCAAGACGCCGGCGGCGGCCTGTTCGGCGCCCGCCCCCGTCAGGAGTGTGAGGACGGCAGTGAGGCCGACCTCCGACCCGCCAAGACCGCCCGGCGTCGGGAGCAGTGTCGCCAGCCCGCTCGCCGGCGCGAGAAACAGGGCGAGCGCGAACGGGACGGTCACGCCGACGGCGGCCAGCCCGGAGTACAGTGCCAGCGAGAGCGTCAGCCACCCGAGGACTGCCAGGGACGCGCCGACGGCGATCCGCCGTTCGTCGCCGGTCGCGGCCCCGAAGCCCGCGAGAAAGGAGTCGACGTGCGGGGCCACGCTGTCGGGGTGGGTGTGCCGGGCGAGCCGCTCGGAGACGGGGGCGACGAGCCCGTGGACGGCCCCAGCCACCCCGACGACGGCGCGTCCGAGCACGGCCCGCCGGTACGCGACGAGCGCGACGCCGACGACGAGGACGAGCGTGACACCGGCAGCGAGCGCGAGCACCATCGGGCCGCCGACGCCCGCCCGCGGGTCGGCGACGAGGCCGACGAGGCCGAGCACGGCCACGCCCAGCGAGGAGCCGAAGATGAGCAACTCGCTGGCGGCCACCGGAGCGAAGACATCCCTGAACTGCCGATCGAGGTCCTCGGCGATGACGTAGGCCATGATCGCGGTGCCGCTGACCGTTCCCAGCGGGAGGATCTGCTTGCCGAAGGTCCCGGAGAGGTAGCCCAGTTGGACCCGGTACGGCGGGAGGCCGCTGTCGGCCGCTGTCAGCAGCGTCACCGTCGTCAGACTCCAGACGAGTTGTGCGGCGAGCGCGGTCACGACGGTGCCCGCGACGAGTGTCGGATCGGAACCGGCGATCGCTGTCGCGACCGCAGCGGTGTCGAGCCCGAGCAGTAACAGCCCGATCAACGCCAGCGCCAGCGCGGTGCCGGCGAGCTGGCGCCGGCCGAGAGGTGGGCGATGCCGTGTGGTCGCCATCGTCCTCTCTGGCGGCGCCGACGGGCTTGAACGTGACGGCGAGTCAATCGGTCGGGTCGTACGTCTCCGCGAGCGCGTCCAGCGCCTCGTGGTGTTCGGTGGTGTGTGGCGCGGTCAGCGGGGAGACACTGACCTTCCCGTCGACGACCGCGCGCCGGTCGGTGCCCTCCGGGTCGGGGATGTCGCCGTCGGCCATGTGCTCCCAGATCCGGTCGTGCAGCGTCACGGCGTCGCCGTCGTGGACGGCGTCCATCTCGTAGAGCCGCGACGGGCGGGTGATCTCGATGTCCGCCGGGCCCCACTCCGCCACCGGGGCGTTGACGTTGAGGTAGTCACACTGCTCGAAGACGCCGGCACCGAGCGCGTGGTCGGCGAGGTACGTCGTCGCGCGCACCGCCTCGCCGTAGCTGTCGCCGTTGGCCTCGATGTCGGAGAACGCGGCGTCCTCTCTGACCGGGATGTACATCGAGACGGCGATGGCCGGCACGTCGAAGAACGTCGCCTCGACGGCGGCGCTGACGGTGCCAGAGCGGCCCAGGACGTACGCGCCCAGGTTCGCGCCCCGGTTACAGCCGGCGATCACCAGGTCGGTCTCGGGGACCAGCGCCTCCAGCCCGGCCACGACACAGTCGGTGGGCGTCCCCTCGACGACGTAGCCGAGTTCGTGTTCCCGGACCTCGACCTCGTGGGAGATGGCCCGCCCGACGGCGCTCTGGTCTTCGGCCGGAGCCACGACGGTGACATCACCGACCGTCGAGAGCCCCTCGTACAGCGTCTGCAACCCGGTGCTGTCGATGCCGTCGTCGTTCGTCAACAGGATCGCCGGCTCGTCGTCGTCCATACCCCCGTCGGGCCGTCCGCGAGAAAAGGCCACCGCTCAGCGAGCCCGATCCACGACGGTCTCGCCGTCGACGACGACGTTGTAGGCCGCTTCGTCGTCGTTCCAGAGGACCAGCCCGTTCTGTATCGACAGGAGGTCGCCGTAGTCGGCCTCGACCAGGTCGGCGTTGAGCATCGAGGCGTCGGTCCGCACCGCGAAGTGGTCGGTCGCCTCGCTGCCGTCGCCGATCAGGAACAGCGGGTTCCCCTCGCCCTCCGAGAGGTCCGGGCTCAGTTTGATCGCCAGGAGGTTCACCCGGTCGGTGACGTAGGTCTCGGCGTCGGCCATCGGCGCGTGGACGCCCCGGTCGGGGGAGATGTCGATACGAGTCTGCCCGTCCGTTCTGAGGACGCTGTAGGCGTACTGCACGTCGGTGTTGACGAACTCGCCGGTCCCGCCGCCGGCGTCGTCCAGCCGGCGCTGGATGTCGGGGACCGCGATGTCGGATTTGCGGTCGAACGACCAGCACTCGCCGCCGGGCCGCTGGTGGGGCCAGAGCCGGACTGTCGGGGCGTAGACGGTCGCTGGGCCGTCGTCCGCGACGGCACGTTCGGTCGTCCGGAGGTCGATCGCGGTGTTGCGGTCGGCCGGCGCGACCGCAAGCACCGTCCCGTCCTCGGCCAGGAAGTCCAGGTATCGCCGGACCGTCGCCGCGGGGTCGTCGAGTTCGCTGAGGACGTTCCCGAAGAGGATCAGGTCGAACGGTTCCTCGGCCTCGAACACCTCGGCACGCTCCCGGTGGATCGTCGTCCCGACGTGTGGCGGCGCAGTCTCCAGGAGGTGTGCCAGCACGTCGGCGGCCGCGCTTGGCTCGACGGCGTGATAGTCCAACAGCCCGTCCTCGGGCAGGAGATCCAGCAGCCCGAGCGCCGGCCCTCCGACGCCGGCACCGACATCCAGCACCCGGAGTCGGGACGGGAGCAGTCCGTCACGGGCGAGGTCGGCAAGCAGGTACTGGGCGGTCGCGTAGTAGTCCGGGAGGTGATAGATCGCGTAGCCCAGCGCGGTGAGCCGGTCGTACTCGACCGATGCGCCCTGGAGATACCGCTCCTTGATGTCGCGGATACGCTCGCGGAGGCGGTCGCCGCTGTCCCCGCGGTGCCAGTTCGGTCCGAACTCCTCGACGAGCAGGTCCTCGACGGCGCGGGCGTACGGCGTCGGGAACGACTCGACGCCGTGGAACCGGACCGACAGCGGTTCCTCCGGGGCCGGCACGAAGGTCCCGTCTCCCTGCTCGACGATCGCGAGGTCGAACGCCTCCTCCCGGAGGACCCGCCGGACGACCGCCGGGTGGGGTTGTCCCTCGACGTACTCGTGGATCTCCTCGGGGTCGAGCGGTCGGACGCTCCTGAGGTACTGGGCGTTCTCGCGGATCTGTCGGCGTGTGTCGGCGTTCATAGCTCCTCGTAGATGCGGGCGAACTCCTCGGGGTCAGCGTCGGCCAGCCGGCGGGCGGCGTCGGCCACCGCGTCGGCGCCGTCGAAGGTCCGCTGGATGTCGGCGTAGACGCGGGGGTCGCCCCCGGTGACGCCGTCGACGAGGTCGGCCAGGCCGGCCGAGATCGGCGTGTGGAACGACTCGGGCACGTCCTCGGCGGCCAGCGCGAACGCCAGGACGGCGGTGTGGGCGGCGGCCTGGACCGTCTCCATGGCGGTGTCGTGTTCCTCGACGGTCGTCTCGAAGACGGTGTTGCCGGCCGCCGAGAGGGCGGTCGTGAGCCGGTCGGCTGTCGGCCCGTCGGCGTCCGTGACGGCGGCGACGTTTCCGGGTGCGTTGGCCGGCGCGAACAGCGGGTGGAGACTCACCCGCTCGCTGTCGGGTGCGGCCTCGCGCATGGCTGCGACCGGCTCCCGCATACTGCCGGTCACGTCGACCACGGCGCCCGTCGCCAGTGGGGCGTACTCCTCGATCGCGGCCCGCGCGACCGGCATCGGGACGGCCACACAGACCACGTCGAAGCGCTCGTCGGTGTCGGTCGCGACGGCGCGGCCGCCGACGGCCCCGGCAGCGGCCTCGGCGGCGGCCTGGTCGGTGTCGGTGAAGGCGAGCGTCGCGTCGGCGTGGTCCCGGAGCGTCCCGGCGACCCACCGCCCCATCGCGCCCGCGCCGACGACGAGAACGTTCATCGACCGGGCGTAGCCCGCGGCGTCTCAAAAGGCGTTCGGTCACCCGCGGGACCCGAGCAGCGGGGAGGTTCCCGCTCTGACGATACCGACGTAGACGCCCGTCGAAACCGACCGACGGCGTCCGGGGGACCCCTCCTAAACGCTTATCCGTCGGCCGAGAGTGAACAGAGCCATGAAGCGCGTTCGATTCCGTGACTCCGCGGGGAACGTCCGCGGCGGCCGCTGGACCGTCGAGGACGGCGAGCCTGTCGTCACTGCCGCGGCCGGCCCGTACGGCCGCATCGCCTTCGGGGACGAGAGCTACGACCCCGACGAGGTCGACATCCTCCCGCCCTGTGAGCCCACGAAAGTCGTCTGTATCGGCCGCAACTACGCCGATCACGCCGACGAGATGGCGGAAGAACTCCCGGATCGGCCGATGCTGTTCCTGAAAGCGCCAAACGCGATCGCCTCGCACGGCAACACGCTCACGCTGCCCTCGGGCAAGGAGCGGATCGACCACGAGGCGGAACTGGGCGTGGTCATCGGCGAGCAGTGCAAGAACGTCTCCGAGTCCGGCGCGATGGACGTGGTCGCGGGCTACACCTGCGTCAACGACATCTCGAACCGCGACGACCAGAACCGCGAACAGAACTGGGTCCGCGGGAAGGCCTTCGACAACGCCTGTCCGATCGGTCCGCTGGTCGCGACCCCGGAACACGTCCCCGAGGACGCCACGATCGAGTGCCGCGTCAACGGTGAGACTCGCCAGTCCTCCTCGCGTGACCACCTCATCTTCTCCATCCCGGAACTCATCGCGGAGATCACCGAGTACATGACCCTGGAACCGGGCGACGTGATCGCCACCGGAACGCCCGAAGGCGTCGGGCCGCTGGCGGACGGTGACACCGTCGAGATCGAGATCGAGGGCGTCGGCACGCTCGAACACTCGGTCAAGATCCCCTGACGCGGATAACAACGCATAAGTTTAGGATCGCCTAATCCTTCGACGAGATGGAGGAGCGCGAGCCGTCCGACCGTGCCGATGTCTGTGTCGTCGGTGCCGGTCCCGCAGGTGCACTCGTCGCCAGCCGACTCGCCAACGACGGCCACGACGTAGTCGTCCTGGAGGCCGGTCCCCGGTTCGACTTCGAATCGCGCCAAGAGCGCATGGAGCGAGCGATCAGGCCGGGCGGCAGGGGCGATGTCTGGGAGATGGGGGCGAGCGGGACGCCTACACCTCCGGCGGCGACCGGTTCTACCCGCTCAACGTCACCCGCGTGAAAGGCGTCGGCGGGTCGACACTGCACTGGCAGGGGATGGTGATGCGGTTCCACCCGACGGATTTCGACGGCGGCCACGAAAACGCAGACCCGGCGTGGCCGATCAGCTACGAGGACCTCCGGCCCTACTACGCCGAGGTCGAGCGGGCGATGGGGGTCGCCGGCGATGCCGACAACCCGTTCGCACCGTCCCGGGAGAACCCCTATCCCATGCCGGGGTTCCCGCCCTCCTACAGCGACTCGCTGTTCGCAGAAGCCTGTGAGTCGCTGGGGATCGCCACCCACTCGGTCCCCAACGCCCGCAACTCCGAGGGGTACGACGGTCGGGGCCAGTGTGTCGGCTACGGGACCTGTCAGCCGGTCTGTCCCTCCGGCGCGAAGTACGACGCCAGCGTCCACGCCAGGGACGCCGAAGAGGCCGGCGCCCGCATCGTCGATCGCGTGCCAGTCCAGCGCCTGGAGACCGACGGCGAGGGCCGGGTCACCGCCGCCGTCTACGCCACCCCCGACGGGACCGAGCACCGACAGACGGCCCGGGAGTTCGTCCTGGCCGCCGGCGGCGTCGAGATCCCGCGCCTCCTCTTGCTCTCCCGGTCGGAGGCCCACCCGAACGGCCTCGCCAACTCCTCGGGGCTCGTGGGCCGGTACTTCATGGAACACCTCTTTGCCGGTGCCGGCGGCACGCTCGACCGGGAGACCCGCCAGAACCACGTCGGCTTCATCACCAGCGAGACCCACCAGTTCTACGACGACCCCGGGCAGGCCGTCGAACACGCCGGCACCGGGGAGACGGTCGTCGAGTCGACCGGGGAGTCGTTCTCGCCGATCAAACTTGAGTTCCTGAACTACGCCGGCCCCTCCCCGGTCGAGATCGCCCTCGACGGCGAGACCTGGGGTGACGACCTCCTCGCCGATCTCCGGTCGGCCTACGGCACCCACATCGCCATGGGCGGACTGGTGGGGCAACCGCCGCGGAAGGAAAACCGTGTGACGCTCGACACCTCCCGGACCGACGACCACGGGAACCCCGTTCCGGACATCCGGTGGTCGCTGGGATCGCGTGTCAAACGGTCGCTACGCCGGGCCAACGAGATCCAGGTGGCGATCCTGCGGGAACTCGGGGCCGAGATCGGCGGTACGGTCGGACCCGAACACACCGGCCCGGCGTACCACCACATGGGGACGACCCGGATGGGGACCGATCCCGCCGAGAGCGTCGTCACACCCACCCTTCGGACCCACGATCTGACGAACCTCTCGGTCGCGTCCTCGTCGGCGTTCGTCACCGCCGGATCGCTGAACCCGACGCTCACGATCGGTGCCCTGGCGTTGAAATGTGCCGACCACGTGGGGCAGCGGCTGTAGTAGAGCCCGAGGATCGCCCCGGCGTCGAGCAACAGGAGGACTGCCACGACGGCGGCCCCGAGCAGGAACGGCCGCGCCTCGCGGGCCGGTTCCCCGACTTTCTTCCGGTCGAACCCGTCCGTGAGTTTCGACGCGCCGACCTCGACGAGGCCGGCAAGCAGGAACCACAGCGCGACCATCGTCAAGACGAGGTGGCCCCGTCCGGTGCCGGTCAGCGACTCGGCGGTGTACCGCGTCGCGGCCATGTGCCCGCCGGTCAACAGCAGCGCCAGCGCGCTCACTCGCGAGACGGTCTTGAGTTTACCCGTTATCGGTTCGAGTGCGCGGACCCGCGCGTTCCCGTTCATCGCGACCGGCAACACGGCGTAGACGGTAAACAGGACACTCCCCGACCAGAGCCCAGCGAACACGAGGTGGGTTCCGAAGATCGCGGCATCGACAGTGCTCATGGGCGGTGGTTGGACGGCACTGTCTTGAACGTCCTGCTTCCGCGCCCGGCGGTCAGGAACCGCCGTCGTCCGAGGGATCGGCTTCCGCGAACACGTCTCGCGCTTCGACGTTCGCGGCGTCGCCTCCGGGGTCGCCGCTGTCGCTATCCGGGCCGTGGTGACCGACGACGGTCCCCGGCCGTCATGTGAAGAGTTTTCACCGCCGGCGTCACCACGGACAGGTATGCCTGGTGACATCGACAACACGGCCGACGCGCTGTCCCGCGTCCGAACGAACGGGAACCTCGATACGGTCGAGATCACGGACGTGACCGAGGAGGGACACGAGGTCGCGGTCCACATGGAACTCCCCGGCGGCGCGTCCTTCGAACAGTGTTTCAAGCGCCCGCCGGTCTGGGGCGCCAACTGTGACCTCAAGCGGTTCCTCGACGCCTACGAACTCGCACCGGACGAGGTCGAGGAACTGATCGGGAAGCGCGTCCCGGTCAACCGCGAGGTCGTCGACGATACGCTCCGGTTCGAGATCGATCTCGACGCGCTGCCCATCGACTAGACGGGGGAAGGCCTAACCCGATCCGGACCGCCCGGCCCGTATGGACGTTCTCATCACTGGCGCACACGGGACCGTCGGGACGGCGATCACCGACCACCTCGGTGACGACGACCGGTACAACTTCACGTTGCTGGACGTGGACGACGCACCGAGCCCTCACGAGACAGCCGTCGCGGATGTCCGGGCGTACGACGAGATCCGCCCGCACTTCGAGGGACAGGACGCGGTGGTCCACCTGGCGCTGATCCCCGGGACCGGCGGCCCCGACTCCCGGGCGCTGGGCTGGAACGAGCCACAGGCCGACAACCTCGAAGGCATCCACAACGTCACCGAGGCGGCCGTCGACGCTGGCCTGGACAGCATCGTCTTCGCCTCCTCGAACCACGCCGTCGGGATGGTCGAGGGACGGAACGCGCCCGACGTGTACCACGACCGGGGTATCGTCGCCGGCCACGACGAGCCACACCGTCCCGACTCCCGGTACGGTCTGACGAAGAGCTACGGCGAGGACCTGGGGCGGCTCGCGGCCGAGGCACACGAGATCAGCTTCTACGGTCTCCGTCTCGGCGCGATCCGGGATCCGGCGTACGACCACCCGTACGGCGACGCCGAACGAGGTGTCGACGAGGGCCGTTGGGAGCGGGGCAGCGACGCCTACGAGGAACAGGTCGCACGCATGAAAGGGCTCTGGCAGTCCCGCCGCGATCTGGCCCACATGGTCGCGTGCTGTCTCGACGACGAGTCGGTCGAGTGGGACCACTTCTACGGCGTCAGTGGCAACGAGCGCCGCTGGCTCGACGACCTCGAACACGCCCGGGAGACGATCGGCTACGAGCCCCAGGACGACGGCGAGCAGTGGGACGGCCCGCCGGCGTGAGTGTGACCGCAGTCCTGTGAACGAACGTGAAGATTTATCTACCGAAGCGTGGTATCGTATGTCATGGCAACGAACCGTAAGGGCGGCTCGTCACCGCTGGCACGTATCCAGAACCGCTACGAGGGAACCAAAAAGAAGTGCCCGGAGTGTGGGTTCGTCGACGAGGCGGGCAACTGGGACAGCCGGACCAACGGCGGCAAGATCGTCTACCGCCACACCTGCCCGAGCTGTGACGCCGAGCGCGAGCACACGTTCTCGATCCTCGGATAGCCCCGTCCCGTCGAGCCAGCCCAGGTGGTCACTCTTAAGCCGCCCCACCCGCTTGGCACATCCATGGAGCCACGCGATCTCTCGTCGCACACGGTCTACCGGGCGGGCCGCGGTATCGAAGAAGTCGCCCGGGAACTGGGGGTCGAGCCCGACGACCTCGTGAAACTCGCGTCCAACGAGAACATGTTCGGGCCGAGTCCCGCCGCCGTCGACGCGATCCGGGAGTCGGCCGCCGGGATGCACTCGTACCCGAAGGCCTCCCACGCGGACCTCGTGGCGAGGGTTGCCGACCACTGGGACTGCGAGGACGAGCAGGTCTGGCTCGGGAACGGCGGTGACGGGGCGCTCGACTGTCTCGCCCGGGCGATGCTGGACCCGGGCCAGCGCGTGCTGGTGCCCGATCCCGGTTTCGCCTACTACCCGATGAGCGCCCGCTACCACCACGGGACCGTCGCCGAGTACACCCTCTCGAAGGCCGACGACTTCGCACAGACGGCCGAGACGGTCCTGAAAGATTACGACGGCGAGCGGATCGTCTACCTAACCAGCCCGCACAACCCGACCGGCGCGGAGTTCTCGACGGACGCCGTCCGAGAGATCGCCGAGGAGACCGACGAGCAGACCCTCGTCGTCGTCGACGAGGCCTACGGGGAGTTCTCCGACCGGCCGAGCAAACGATCGCTGCTCGACGACCGCGACGACGTGGCGATCCTCCGGACGTTCTCGAAGGCCTACGGACTGGCGGGGGTCCGGATCGGCTACGCGCTGGTCCCCGAATCGTGGGCCGACGCCTACGCCCGGATCAACACGCCGTTCTCGGCGAGCGAACTCGCCTGCCGGGCGGCGCTTGCGGCGATGGACGACGACGAACACGTCCGCAAGTCCGTCGAGACGGCCGCCTGGGCCCGGGAGTACATGCACGACGAACTCGCGGCCGACACCTGGGAGAGCGCCGGCAACTTCGTGCTCGCGTCGGTCGGCGACGCCGACGCCGTCGCGGAGGCGGCACAGGAGGCCGGCGTCATCCTCCGGGACTGCTCTTCCTTTGGCCTGCCAGAGTGCGTCCGGATCACCTGTGGCACGCGCGAGGACACGCGCCGAGCCGTCGAGACGCTCAACGAGATTCTCGGGGTGACAGAGGCGTGAGGGTCGCAGTGACGGGCACGCCCGGGACGGGCAAGACCACGGCGACGGAGCGACTCGACACCGATCTCGACGTAGTCCACCTCAACGACGTTGTCACCTCGGAGGGGTTCTCGACGGGCCGCGACGAGGAACGCGGGAGTCTCGTCGCCGACCTGGACGCGGTGGCCGACTGGCTCGACGGGCGCGACGACGTTGTCTTCGAATCACACCTGGCACACCACTTCGACGCCGACCGGGTGATCGTCCTCCGTGCCCACCCCGAGACGGTCGCGGCCCGCCTTCGGGGGCGGGGCGACGAAGAGGCGAAGGCAGCCGAGAACGCCGAATCGGAGGCGTTGGACGTGATCCTCTCGGAGGCCGTCGACCGCCACGGGATCGACTCGGTCTACGAGGTCGTCACGACCGACCGCGACCCCGACGAGGTGGCGGCAGCCATCGAGGCCGTGCTCCGCGGCGAGCGTGACCCGAGCGCCGGCACCGTCTCGTACGTCGAGTGGCTATGACACTGGACAGGTTCAGACCGCTCGCCGACCGTGCGCTGGGGCCGTTCGTCAGCGCCGCCCGCATGACCGGGCTCTCTCCCGACGGCGTGAGCGTCATCGCCTTCCTGCTGGCTGTCGGTGCCGGCGGCGCCTACGGCGTGGCGGCACGGGACCCGCTGCTGTACGTCCTCGGTGCCTTTCTGGTCCTGGGGAACGGCTGGCTCGACCTCGTCGACGGCGCGCTCGCCCGGGAACTCGACGTTGCCTCCTCGGGTGGTGACCTGCTCGATCACGTCCTCGACAGGTACGCCGATATCGCGATCATCGTCGGCCTGGCCGCGGGGATCGGCCAGTGGGCGCTCGGCATCGCCGCCGTCACGGGCGTGTTGATGACCTCGTACCTCGGCACCCAGGCCGAAGCCGTCGGCCTGGATCGGGTGTACGGCGGCCTGCTCGGCCGGGCCGACCGGCTGGCGCTCGTCGGCGTCGTCACCGGCGTGGTCGCGTTCGTCCAGCCCGAGGTCGCGGGGCTCTCGCTCGTCGGCTGGCTGCTGGTCGTCTTCGCCCTGGTGGGTCATCTCACCGCCGTCCAGCGGTTCTATCACTCGATGCGCGCGCTGGACTGACAGGGCGGCCGGCACACCATTTATACCCTCCCCTCTCCAACCCGGCAGTATGGTCCAGTGCGAGATGTGCGGCAAGGAGGTCTCGTCTCCGAACCGCGTCAAGATCGAGGGCGCTGAACTCGATGTCTGTGACGAGTGTACCGACTTCGGCACGGAGGTCAAAACCGAGGACAGCTCCTCGACATCGACGAAGTATTCGACATCCTCCAGCGGGTCGAGCGGGTCGTCCTCGTCCTCACAGTCGAGCTCGTCCAGTTCCGGCGGGTCGAGCCGTCGCCGCGACATGTTCGACGAGATGGACGAGGTGGCCCAGGACTACGACCAGCGGATCCGGGAGGCCCGCGAGTCAAGCGGGATGAGCCAGGAGGACCTCGCACGGAAGCTCAACGAGAAGGCAAGTCTCATCCGGAAACTCGAACGCGGCGACACGCTCCCGACCGACGAGATCCAGAAGAAACTCGAACGCGAACTGGGGATCTCGCTGAGCGAAGGCGGCAGTAGCGAGGAGACCGAGTGGTCGAGCGGTAGCAGCCAGGGGAGCTACACGCTCGGCGATGTCGTCGAACGCAAGGACTAGAGTCTGAGGTCTTCCTCTTCTACGTCGAGTTCGTTCGCGAGCGAGTCGACGTTCGTCTCGATGTCGCTGATCTCCGACTGGAGCCGGTGGTACTGGTCGCTCTCGCGGAGTTCCGATTCGGTCTTCTCCAGTTGTAAGACGTTGCGCTTGAGTTTCTTCGTCGTCAGTTGCCGGAGCTGCTCGTTGTAGTCCGAAATCATCTCCAGCCGTTCGACGACTTCGATCAGCTCACCGCGGGTGACCGGTTTCACGATGTAGTCGTCGACGCCCATATCGATGATCTCGAAGTCGGGGTTCACCGCCGTGACCATCGCGATCCGGCAGGGGAAGTTCCTGTCCTCGATCTCGGCGAGGACTTCGTTGCCCGAGACGACGGGCATCCGCCGGTCCAGAAGCACGATGTCGGGCTCGCGGTCGAGGCGTTCGAGCGCCTCTTCACCGCCGTAGGCCGTCACCACGTCGTACTCCGCCGCCGCGAGATAGTCGGTGTACAGGTCTGCCAGATGCTGTTCGTCCTCGACGATCAGGACTGTCGGTGGTCCCCCGGAGCCACGGTTCACGGTTCGATAACTGGTGACGACGCGGACCGTCTTAATACCCCCAGCTTCCGTGTGGCTCCGTACCGCACAACCTATTTGACTGCCGGCCGAGGTGATAGTCGTATGTTCGTTCTGGTCAATCTGAAGGCGTATCCGTGCGATCCGATCGAGGTAGCGACCGCCGCAGCCGACGTGAGCGACGACTCCGGCGTCCGCGTCGCGGTCGCACCCCAGGCGGCCCACATCGAGTCGGTCGCCGAGACGGGCGTCGAGACGTGGGCACAGCACGTCAGCCCCGTCGAGCACGGCAGCCACACCGGGAGTACGCTGGCCGAGGCGGTCGCCGACGCCGGCGCCGTCGGCACGCTGTTGAACCACTCCGAGAACCGACTCAAACTCGCCGACATCGACGGCTCCCTGGACGCCGCCGATCGGGTCGACCTGGAGACGATCGTCTGTGCCAACAACCCCGCACAGATCGGTGCCGCCGCGGCGCTCGGCCCGGACGCCGTCGCCGTCGAGCCGCCGGAACTCATCGGCACCGGGACGCCGGTCAGCAAGGCCGACCCCGACATCGTCACCGGTGCCGTCGACGCGGCCGCACGGGTCGACGGCGACGTGGACGTGCTGTGTGGCGCGGGTATCTCTACCGGGGAAGACCTCGTCTCCGCGAGCGATCTGGGCGCGACCGGCGTCCTGCTGGCGAGCGGTGTCGCGAAGGCCGACGACCCCCGTGCCGCGCTAGAAGACCTCGTCGAGCCGCTGGTCTGACGGCTCTCAGGACTCGTTGTCGACGATCTGTCCTTCGAGCCGGTCGGCGTACTCGTCGCGCTGCGCGGCCGGGAGGTCGGTCGCCGTCTCTTCGTCGATGAGCGCGCCCAGCCGTACGTCGTAGGAGCCTCTCCCGACGTGTTCGACGAGCCCACGGAGCCTGAGCGTCCGGTTGCGCGCGTAGGCCGCCGTCCGGTCGCCCGAGCCGCCGGCCGAGAAGTGCGCGTTCAGCGGCGTCCCCGGCCCCTGTTCGACGTAGAACGCGAGCATCCGCCGGGTCTTTCCCTCCAGGTCGGCGATATCCGCCGCGAGGGCCGCGACGGCCTCCGGAACCGAGTCGTCGATGGGATCGATCGGTGCCGCTCGGGTCCCGCCGCCGGTGTCGGCTGCGACGCCGCCGTCCGACGACGAGCCGCCGGAATCGACAGACGCCATCGCCGCGGCGAACGCCGTCTCGGCGTCGTCGCCCTCCGCCTGGCCGTTGGCCGATGCCGCGTCGGGCTGGCCGTTGGTGGCCGTCGCGTCCGCCTGGGGTGGGCCGGCGTCCCCGCCGGACGCGGGCGGACTGTCCATCCCCTCCTCGGGCGCGAAGTCGCCGAACGCGTCGCCGAAGCCGCCACCGGAGGCCGCCGCCGGCTCCGCGTCCTCGGCAGGCGAGTCCTCGGCCGTCTCGGACGGCGAGCCCTCGCCGGCCTCCGCGAACCGCTCGCGCCGTCGGCGTTCTTCCTCCTTTGCGGTCCGCCCGGGGTTGTAGTCGTCGACGTGGTCGACCAGCGCGTCGGTGAACTGCTCGGCCATCCGGGAGAGGTCCCGTGCGTCCTGGAGTTCCCGCTCGGTTCCGCGATGCGTGAGTTCTTCTTGTCCAGTTCCTCGCGGAGTTCCTTGATGCGGTTCTCGGTGGCCTGTTTCTCGTCGCTGATCGTCTCCAGTTCCGAGACCAGGTCCTCGCTGACGGACTTCAGTTCCGGGCGCTCGAAGTCGTCGAGGCCGGGCGTCGCGCCGGCGTCGAACGTCTGCTTGCGCCGGAACTGGACCCGGTGGACGGCCTCGGCCCAGTCGGTCATCAGGAACGCCTCGCCGTCGCCGAGGTCCTCGACGGCGTCTGCGTAGTCGTTGTCGAGGATCCGCCCGACGACCTTGGTGTCGTTGTTCCAGGTCAGACGGTGCCAGACCAGCCAATCACACTGGGTGATGTAGTCTTTTTTCACGTCGGCCGGGCGTTGGCTGATGCCGACGATGCCCAGCCCGTGTTTCCGGCCGCGTTTCCCGATCTTGATGAGCATCTTCCCGACCTCGCCCATCGACCCCTTCTCGGGCATCCACTCGTGGCACTCCTCGACGAGCATCAGGAACGGCTGTTTCTGCTTTTTGGCCTTGGCGAACAGTTGCTTCGAGACTTCCGTCAGCAGCGTCTCGGCCTCTTCCTCGTCGAGGAACGACGAGATGTCCAGGATGATGGGGACGTTCTGCTCCAAGGCCAGCGAGGCGATCTTGCCCGCGTGGTCCTCCGTGACCTGGATGTCACACTCCTCGTCGCCGCCGACGTGGAGGATCTCGTACTCCTCTTTGAGGCCGTAGTACTCCCCGTCGATGTCGACGATGAGCAGCCCGAACCCGTTGTCGAGCAGTTTCTCCGCGATGACGCTCGCGGAGTTGCTCTTCCCGCTCCCGCTCTTCCCGGTGATGAAGCCGCGGCCAGTGAGCAGTTCGACGACCGGCAGGTTCACGGGTCTGTCGGGGTCCGTGTTTCCGCCGACGCCGGCGCTCGTGTCGGCGACGGTTATCTGTTCGGTCTCTGCCATTCGTGTCCCGACGGAGACACGCACACCTCATAACTCTCCGTCAGACAGGCGTCTTCCGTCCGCTGACGGGCTTGGTGGAGCAACCGCTATTGCGGTGGAGCCGTAACTATTTTTGTGGGTCGGTGACAGATGACACGGTACGAGACAGTCGTCGAGAACGGGAGCGTCTCCGTCGGTACCCCCGACGGTCGCATCGAGATCGCGCCGCTCGACGACATCGTCGCCGCCGTGGGCGGGCCGGCCTGGACGATCGAGTACACCGAGGCCTATCGCGAGCAGTTCCCCGGAGTCGACACCTCCGACGAGGGACTCACCGTCGACGTGGTCGATATGCTCCAGGCGATGACACACAGCGAGCAGTTCGTTCGGACGCTCGCCGCACAGCCGACGGCTGTCCCGCCCGACGACGTGCTCTCGCCGCGTGCGGGACTGTTCGTCGGGAAACTGCTGGAGAATCTGGAGCACGGGGTCGACTGAGTCAGCCGAATTCGTCGAGCGTCGTCTGGCCTCCCCTGTCGCCGTCGGCCACTCGGTCGGTCCCCGCCCGCTCCTGGAAGGCACCAAGCGGTGCCTGATCGACTGCCCTCCCCTCGCCGGGCTCCGGGCCGTCGTCGTCGGTCGTCTCGAACCCGTCGAGACTCGCCTGCTGGCCGGCCGAGAAGTCCAGGTTCGAGACGCGCACGCCGACTTTTCGGACCGCCGCACCGTCGAACTCCGTCAGCAGGTCTAGCGCGACCGACTCGACCAGATCGGCGTCTTCGACCGGCCCTGGCAACGACTGAGCGCGTGTGTTGACATCGAACGGGGGCGTGACGACCTTGATACCGATCGTCTGATACCGGGCCTCCTGTCGCCGTGCGCGGTCGGCGACGGCGTCGGCGAGCGTGCGGACGCGACGCCGGACCGTCTCACTCTCCTCGGTCGCCTCGGTGAACGCGGACTCCCGCGAGAGGCTCTTGGGGTCGCCTTTCGGGGTCACGTCGCGGTCGTCCTCGCCGCGGGCGAACCGGCGGATCTCCCGGCCGCGCTCGCCGAAGGCGTCGTCGAGGCGGTCCGGATCGGCACTGGCCAGGTCGCCGGCCGTCTCGATCCCCATGGCGGCGAGTTCTCTGGCCGTCACCGGCCCGACGCCGTGGACGGCCTCGACGGGCAGCGGCGCGAAGAAGTCCCGGACCTCACCGGGCTCGACGATGATCAGTCCGTCGGGCTTGTCGTGGTCGCTGGCGACTTTCGCCGCGCTCATCGTCGGGGCCAGGCCGACGCTTGCGACCACGCCGACCGACGCCTCGATCCGGTCTTTGAGATCGGTTGCCCACGCCCGAGCCTCGCTCCAGTCGACGGTGTCGCTGACATCGAGGTAGGCCTCGTCGATGCTCACCTCCCGGACGGTGTCGGCGGTGTCGTGGAGAATCGCCTTCACGTCTCGTCCGACCGACTCGTAGTAGTCCAGTTCGACCGGCCGGTAGAAGCCGGCCTCGGACACGTCACGCTCCGGGTCGTCGACGGCGTCGACCTTGCGCGGGAGGCGTTCGAGGGCGTCGGTTATCGGCATCGCCGACTCGACGCCGTACTCGCGGGCCTCGTAGCTGGCGGTCGCGACCGCCCCGTGGGTCTCTCCGGGTTCGTAGCCCATCCCGACGACGAGTGGTTCGCCCCGCAGCGCCGGCTCGCGCTGTCGCTCGCAGGCCGCGTAGAAGCAGTCCATGTCGACGTGGGCGAGGACCCGCTCGCGCCGGCTCGATCCCGGTAGTCCCAGCCCGTCCATGGCCGAGGGTAGATCCCCCCGCGCAAAATCGATGTCGCTGTCAGTCACGGTCGGCGGTGTAGACGGCCGTCGTCCCGTCGAGGCGGTCGAGGTTCGCGGCGAGTGTGTCCCGCTGGGCCTCGCTCGCGCCGGCCAGGAGTGTCACCTCGGCCACGCCGTCGAAGGGGTGTGCCTCCAGTTGGCTCCGGCCCTCGAAGAGCCGACCGTAGCCGTCGCTGCCCCACTCCACGTCCGTGGTAAACACCATCGCGTCGAACGACTGGCCGTAGTTGGCGTCGGCCTTCGTCGAGAGCGTATCGAGGCGCTGGCCGACCGCGGACAGTCCGCGCGTCTCCGGGAGCGCGAGGAGCAGGTCGGTCACCGGATAGGCGGGGTCGGCACCGAAATCCGGTGCGTACGCTCCCGGAATCCGTTCGAGTTCCGGCCCGTCGGTGACGCGGAACGCGACGAACCGCGCCAGTCCACCCCCGTACAGGTGGGCCTCCACGAGCGGGACCATCCCCTCGCCGAGCGGCGGGCGGTCGCCGAGTCGAACGACGGCACGCAGCGTGGTCATCTGGAACGACGGACAGCTACTGGTCGTGTCCGTATAAGAGTAAAGTTACCGGCGGGGTGGCCGTGCCCCGCAGGTGATCGGTCGGCCGCCGGTGCCAATCCCGGAACGATACGGCGGTGGTTCCCGCCGGGAGTCGTACGCTCCACGTTACCTATTGTCACGGTGCTACTTCAAGTTTGCCCTCGCCGAGACCGACTCGGATGTCGAGGGCGGCACGATGCCGGACGCCGAACGCGCTGTCGTCGTTTCGACCTGGTAGTCGCCCCGGGTCGGGTCGTCGGCTGTGTCGTCCGCCAGGACGCTGATCATCCGTTCACACCCCATCTCACACAGCTGGCCGCGAGCGCGAACGAGCGGTTCGACGACCACGGTCGAGTGCGGGTCGAACTCCGAGACATCGGTGATGACGGTAAAGCCCGGACTGAGGTGCCGGGCCGACGTGACCGCCTCGACAGCGAGGCGCTCTACCTCGTCATCGGTGAGTTGCCCCTGGAGAACGAGATGGAGTGTGTTCTGTCCCTGATCGGCGATAACGTCGTAGCGCGCTTGCGTCGGTTCCATACAAGCGAGGACACCCGCGTGGTGCCTCACTCCCCCTCCTTACTGGTAAGGGGCGGCTCGGCCGGGCCGCGCACACGAGGTCCCAGTCCCGGGTCGTGCCGACTCCGGGCCTGTGCCTATCGGCACCCGCCTCAGTCGCTCCCCTCCAACTGGTCCGGTGAGAGTTCCGCGTTGAGGACTTTCACACCCCGCTCGGTGATACTGTAGTAGGGGTGTGAGCCGCCGGACTCGTCGACAGTAACGAGCCCGCGTTTACAGAGTTCGTTGAGCCGCCCGCTCGTGTAGCCGCGGCTGAACCCGGCGTTGCGAGCGATGTTGCTCGGTGTCAGTTCGAGTGCCTTCGGTGGCCCCAGCACCGTGAGGATGGACTGGTCGGCCGCTTTCATCCAGTCCACTTTATTATACATTCACTCCGGCTAACGGGTACTGACATAAATCCTGTTCGGTCAGTTACAGTATCTGATACTCGCGTCAAGCGAAGATAACGAAATCGTCAGGTGGAACTAAGTTGGTCCCGGTGAACATCTCCCTGTATGAGTAGCTCAGTAGTCACGTGGGCGGAGGGTCGCCGTGGATTTCAGGTCACGCCTGGACGGCAGGGAGTCGACTGATGGCGCCACAACTCGACGCCGATTGGACACAGCTGAGCGCGTTCCAGCGTGACCTCCTGGTCGCGATCAGTCAGCTCAAACGCAGCGACGAGACGTGTTACGGGCTCGCGATCAAACGCGTCGTCGAGGACGTGTATCCCGAGACCGTGACACACGGCCGGCTGTATCAGAACCTCGACGAACTCGACGAGCAACACCTGATCGAGAAACGCCAGCTCGACCGCCGAACCAACGAGTACGTCATCACCGACGAGGGCACCGCGCTCCTGCGGACACACGCCGAGCTGTTGCAGTCCCTGGTGTAGCTCACACCGTCAGCCGTCGGACGGTCGTCCCCGCCGACTCGATGTCGCGTTCTGCCGCGGCTGCGACCAGGATATCGTTCTCCCCGTACTGGATCGCCAGCCGCTCTTCGAACGCGCCGTCGTCCGGTTCGACGAGCGCCGTGTCGGTCGGCGTCTTGATCGCGACGACCGCGGCGGTGGTCTCGCCGGTGACGACGACCTGGTTCCCCTCGAAGCTCGTGTCGACGTGGAGGCCGGGGCTCCTGTCGGGCCCGTGTCGGCCGCGTTCGCTGTATCGCTCGCGGACGAACGCCGGCGCCTCCGCCGGCCGGCCCTCGTCGATCCCGTGTGCGAGCCTGATGAACTGTGCCATCGCCCAGGCCAGCGGCGTCGCCGAGCCGGTCCCCTCGCCGTACTCCCAGTCGTACTCGGTGCTGTACTCCCGGTCCCAGACCTGCTCGGCGATCATCCGCCCGGAGTTGGCGAACCGCTGCATCGTCCGGAGGAGTTCCGTCGGGTCGAGCGCGCTCTCCTCGGTGTCGGCCAGCAGTTCGTACTCGCCGCGCTCGCCGGTCAGTAACGGCCAGAGGCGGCCCTTCCCGCTGTTTTCGAGCGCCCACGGCGCGCCGCTGTCCTCGCGGTCGCGCTCGCCGTAGCTGTCGCCGTTGTACCGGTAGAACGCCGCTCCGGCCGGCAGGTCGACGCGGATCGTCTCGTCGACTTCGGCCACGGAGTTGCGGATCGTCTCGTCGTCCCAGGGCGTGATCCCCAGCCGGACGAGTTCGAGGAAGCCGGCGTCGATGATGTCCCGCTCGTCGAGCTGTGGCCCGCCGTTTGCCAGCCGGCGCCGGAACCCGGTCTCCGGGTTGCCGTCGCGGGTGATCCGCAGGAAGTACGGCGTCCGGGCGTGCCTGTCGGTGCCGGTGTGGGTCGCGGTCCAGTTCTCGACCATGTTTGTCCAGCGGTCCGCGAGTGAGAGCCAGACCAGCGCGTCGGCCTCGTGGTCGGTCTCCAGCGCGATCTGTGCCGCCGAGGCCAGGCCGGCGATCTCGGCAGCGATCGTCGAGGGCGAGTAGCCCGACTCCTCCTCCCAGCGTTCCTGGCCGGTCGCCGGTCCGTTGCGGAGGACGTAGTCGGCCGACCGACGGACGTGTTCGTAGTCGTAGTCGACATCCTCGAAGCGATAGCCCCGTTCGAGTAGGCGGGCGGCCATCACCTGCGGGAACGAGATGTTGTCCATCTGCTCGCCGCCCCAGCGGGTGATCCCGTTGAGGTACGTGTTCTGCGGGATGAAGCCGTTCTCGTCCTGCTGGTACCGGTAGATGTACTCCAGTTGGGTGACGGCAGTCTCCATGTCGTCGACGAGTTCGAACGCGGTGAAGACCTGATAGAGGTCCCGCGCCCAGACGAAGTTGTAGCCGTACCCCTTGCGCTCCTCGGCGGTGACGGCTTCGCCCCACGGGACGGACGGGGAGGCGATCGAGCCCCCGAGGAAGGTCTTGTCCTCGACGGCCAGCAGCGTCATCAGCGCGGTCCGGTACTGGGCGGCCAGTTCGGGCTCGTCGGCGACGGACTCGGGGAGCGGACGGCCGTCGAGGAACGACTGCCAGGAGTCGACGTAGCCCGCTCTGACGGTGTCGTAGCCCGCTGCGAGCGCGCCCTCTGCCTCCCCGAGCGCCGCGGCGGTGTCGGCCTGTCGGGCGAAGCCGAGCGCGACGGTCTCGGAGAGCCGTTCGCCGGCCCCCAGTTGGCCGACGAGGACGACGCTGTCGTTCGAGATCGAATCTCGGGGATCGGGACGGACCCCTTCGGCGAAGAGGTCGCTGATCGGGTCGCTCCCGCTGACGCCGACGGTCGCCCAGTCGAAGCGGTCGGCCGCGACCATCGCCAGCGCGACCGAGTACCCCTCGCCGTCCTCGTCGACGAGTCGCGGTTCCGTCGAGGAGCCGGTGTAGGCGCTCGCGTCCCGGGCCGCCAGGTGGTAGCGGCCGGCTGGCCCAGGCGCAGTCCGCGGTCCCGCGTGCCGCTGTTCGCCAGAGCAACGTCCGCGGCCGCGAACAGGTCGTACTGGGCGCCGTCTCGTGCCTCGAACTCGATGTCAGCGACGACGGCGTCGTGGTCGGGATCGGCGGCGTACTCGACCGTGAGTTGCCACTCGTGACCCTGCCCGTCGCCGGTCTCCGTGACGACGTGGCGGAAACAGAGCGCGTCGTCGGCCGTCGGTTCGACCCGGCGCGCGACGGAGCCCTCGGCGCGGCCGGCGCCCTCGACGTGTGTCCTGACGGTGTAGTCGTCGGTCCGTGCCGAGACGATGAAATCCAGCGTCCGGAGGTTCATCAGGTCCACCCGCGGGAACCGGACCTCCGTCAGCGCGCCCGCGGTCAGCGTGAACCAGACCCGGGAGGGATCGTCGGCACGGTGGTCGGCGACGGTGCCGACGCCGAACTTCTCGCCGGTCGTCCATCGGGGTCGGTCGGGCGGTCCCGACGGCGACGGCGCCGCGCTCGGCAGGGCGTCCTGCGCCGCGAGCGTCGCGGTCGCCTGCAGTCGGTAGCCGTGGGCGAACCCCAGCGGCGTGCCGCTGTCGGCCCGGCCGTCGTCGTGAAGCTGTTCCGGGAGGTACCCAACGTCCGTCACCAGCGGCCCGTCGTGCTCGATGAGTCCGTACAACCCCGCAGCGCGCTCGAAGAAGGCCGTCCCGTCGCGACCGAACTCACCCAGGAGCACACCGAGTTTCGCGGCCGCGGCGGCCCCCATCGCCGTCGTCAACCCCCAGATCTTCTCGCCGTCCTGGCCCTCGGTCCGCCAGGTGTCGCCCTCGTAGCGGATCAGCCCCGCGACCGGTTCGCCGGCCGGGTTCCGGTAGAGGTCGTCGAGACAGGCGCTGACGTGATCGGTGAGCCGGTCGGCCGTCTCGTCGTCCAGATCGACGCCGTCGAGCGCCGCGTACGCGGCGAACCCGTCGACGAGCGCGAACGTCGCGGCGTCGAGTCGCAGATCCAGCCCGCCGTCGGTCAGCCGGAGGGCGTAGGTCCTGGTCGCGTCCTCCCAGAGCCGGTCCAGCCCGTCGGCGACCCGATCCGCGCAGGCTCGCGCCCGGTCGCGCAGGTCGTCGGCGACCGGTGCCCGAGCCACGGTCGCGAACGCTTCGAGGTAGGTGGCCGTCGTGTGGGTGAACTGCCCGACCATGTCCTCCCAGAGGTTCTGACACGGGCCGGGAAGCCCACCGTCGTCGAGATCCGCCTCCATCGCCTCGACGGCCGCCTCGATGGTGGTCCGGATCTCGCTGGCCGTCTCGGGCGACAGTCGGTCACGGCGATCACACAGTAGCGCCGCCAGAAACGCGGTCACGGTCGCCGTCTGGTCGGCCTGGTACTCCAGCGAGTCGTCGTCGTCCTCGACGTGTGCGTGGGCCCACCCCGGGGCGAGCGAGCCGTCACGCGCCCAGACGCGGTGTGGCCAGGTGCCATCCCGAGCTGGGTCCGGCAGTACAACTGTGCGCTCGCCACGAGTTCGTCGTCGATGTCCAGTCCCAGCGTCCCGGTCGAGGAGAGCAGCGACTGGGCGATGCGCGCGTCGTCCCTGAACCACGTGTAGCCGTAGCCCCCGGAGTCCCGGAAGAACGGATCGAACTCCGGGGCCGCGATCCGGCCGCCGCTGGGCGCTTTCAGGAGGTCGAGTGCCCGGAGGTCACTCCGGACCACGCGCTCGCGGACGACCCCCTCCGGGACGGTGATCTCGGTCCGTTCCCGCGCGGCCTCCTTGATGTCTCTGGCCCCCTGGAACCGGGCCGCACACTCCCGGAGGTCGCGGATCGCCGTCCCGCGGTCGATGTCGCCGTGGTCCGAGAGCTGTGTCACCAGTGTGGTTCGGAGTCCCCGTCCCTCGCGTTCGAGGGGCGCCTGGACGACGACATCGCCGCTCAGGTGGGTGTCCTCGTACCTGCGGCGCTGTCGCTCGCGGGGGAACTCGACCGGTTCGTCGGCCAGGATCTCGGGGAACCGCTCGGGGACCTGCCCGCGGATGCCCGATAGCCCGGTCGAGGCGGTGACGTAGTCGTGTTCGTCGTGGTGAAACACCTCGACGACCGCGCCGTCGGCGGGGCCTTTCTCCGGGTGGACGAGCCGGCCGACCTGTGTCTCCTTGCCCTCCGGTGCCATCGTCAGGAACGCGACCAGTTGCGCGTCCGGGGGGACCGCGCCGCGGAGTTCGACGTGCGTGAGGTGGGCACGCCCCAGCGTCAGGTCGTACTGGTGGACCGTGAACTCGCCGGCGTCGTACTCGGTCTCGATCAACGTCGTCTCGCGGTAGTAGTGCTGTCTGACCGTCTCCAGGTCGTCGAGCCAGATCGTCCGGCGCGGCGTCTTGACGCCGAACCGCGACCGGTCGATACCGTACAGTCCGGAGATCGCCGCGGAGTAGTCTCGGACGGTCCCCGCGGGAGCGACGTGGACGAGACGGTCGCCGTGCCCGGAGAACGCGCCCGTCGCTGCCGTCGACCCGTCGTCCCCTCGCTTGTAGTCGTTGAGTGCCGTTCGCAACCGCATCTTGCTGCCACCAACAGCCCGCACGGTAAAGTTCTCGTGGTGTGTGTTGACACCGGCGGCGGAACCGGCACCCCGACATCGGGAAACAGTATAAGTGAGTCCGCGGTCACGGTCCGGTATGAGCGACTCCGAGGACGCTTCCGGCGGACGATCGATTCCGATCTCCATCGATGTCGACATCGACGACGGCCGAACGGTCATCACCGCGACGGGCGACCGAGACGCCGCCGTCGTCGTCGAATCCCGATCGGGCGAACGGATCTACCTCCCACCGGAGGACTTCGAACGGCCGCCCGACTCCGCCGCCGACACGCCACACGCGGACAGTCCGTATCAGTCCGTGGAGTCGGATAGCCCGTACCAGTCCGCAGATTCCGACAGTCCCTACCAGCCCGCGGAGTCGGACAGCCCGTACCAGTCGGCCGATAACTCCGACAGCCCGTACCAGTCAGGCGGCGACGTGAGCGAGCGCGCCGGACTCTCGCCGACGGGCGACGGGTTCCGAATCGTCCACCCGGAGCCGGTCACCGATCTCAGAGTCCTGCGCTGATCAGGTTCCGGCTTCGTCGTCCGAGGCCTCGGATTCCGTCCCCGCGGCGATCGACTTGTACAGGTCCGCGTGGTCCTCGGCGACTTCGTCCCAGGTCCGGACATCGTACTCGATCGGGGTATCGAGTGTCAGCCCGTA
Organism: Haloarcula pelagica; assembly: GCF_030127105.1. Lineage (NCBI taxonomy): Archaea > Methanobacteriati > Methanobacteriota > Halobacteria > Halobacteriales > Haloarculaceae > Haloarcula > Haloarcula pelagica. Next base: position 3,479,964 of record NZ_CP126161.1, read on the forward strand.
CTCGATCCCGTCCGCGATGGAGTCGGACTGGGGCTCGACCTCGATGAGGCAGTCCTCGGGGAGCACTTCCGCGGCCCCGGCGTTGCTCGCGACGACGCGGGTCCCGACCGAGAGCGACTCGGTGAACGTGATGCCGAACGGCTCCGAGAGCGAGGGCGAGACGAACAGGTCCGCGCTAGCGTAGTAGTCGCCCAGTTCCTCCTCGGGCAGGTAGCCGACGAACTCGACCTGATCCTCGATCCCGAGCAGTTCGGTAAACCGCTTCAGTTGCGCGGTGAGGTGCCCCGATCCGCCCAGAACGAGCGTCAGGTCGTCACGACGAAGCTTCGAGAGCGCGTACAGGAGATACGAGATGCCCTTCTGGTCGGTGTGGCGGCCGACGAAAAAGAGCATCTCGCCGTCGATACCCAGTTCGGCCTTGATGTCCCGGCCAGTGGCCTCGACCGAGGAGAAGCCGTTGTAGATGACCTGTGCCTCGCGGCCGTACTCCCGTCGGATCTTGCCAGCGGTGTACTTGCTGACGGCGACGAGGTGGTCCGCGCGGTTGACGATCCGCTGTTCGGTCTGGACCTCCCGTTCAGGGGGCTCCATGTTGCGGTCCGAGGACAGCGAGTGGAAGGTCGTCACCCACTCGACATCGTGGGTCGACTGCGCACGCGAACCGGGGTTGTAGCCGAACCAGTCGTTCGTGTGGACGATATCGGCGTCGGCCGCCCGGTCGACGAACTCCCCGGAGAGCCGGCCGATCCGGGTGATGATGTCACCCTCGCCGGTCGGGACGCCGTGGATGTTCTCGTAGCCGTCGGGGGCGTACTCCGCTGGCAACACGAGTTCGATGTCGACATCGTCTCTCGTGGTGAGTCGTTCGAACAACTCGCCGACCGCCGTGTCCAGTCCACCGGTCACGTTCGGCGGGAACCCCCATGCCAGCATCAGGACCTGTGTAGCCATCACGTAGACGATTGACGGTGGGATACTTATACTGTTGGCCGGAGAGCCCCCGGTCGCGGTCACTCCTCCGTCGTCGACCCCTGAAGATGTGTCTCACACACATATCAGGCAGAAAGGAAAAAGAGATACTTCCCCCCGAGAGAGCCGGTATGGACGCAATTGTTCTGGCAGGTGGGTACGCAACGCGACTCTGGCCGATCACGCGAAACCGTCCGAAGATGCTCCTCCCGGTGGGCGAGGAGACGATCATCGACGGGATCCTCTCGGATCTGGAAGCCGACGACCGTGTCTCGGACGTGTACATCTCTACGAACGAGTACTTCGCCGATGAGTTCGAGGAGCATATCGAGGAGAGCGACTTCGAGAAACCACAGCTCTCGATCGAGGACACGACCGACGAGGACTCGAAGTTCGGTGTGGTGGGTGCGCTGTCACAGCTCATCGACCGCGAGGGGATCGACGACGACATGCTGGTCGTCGCCGGCGACAACCTGATGGGCTTCGATATCGGCGAGTTCGCCTCCTTCTTCGAGGAGACCGGGACGCCCTGTATCGCCGCCTACGACGTGGGGTCGAAGCAGCGAGCCACGTCCTACGGCGTGGTCGAACTCGACGGGACGCAGGTCGTCGGCTTCCAGGAGAAACCGGACAACCCCAAGAGCACGCTCTGTTCGATCGCGTGTTACGCGTTCCCCAGCGAGACGCTCCCCCTGTTCGACGAGTACCTGGCCGAGGACAACAACCCCGACGAACCGGGTTGGCTGATGCAGTGGCTCGCCGAGCGCGACGCGGTCAACGCCTTCACGTTCGACAGCTACTGGTACGACGTGGGCGAGGCCGACGCCTACATCGAGGCCGTCCAGTGGGCGCTCGGCGACGACACGATCGTGGCCGACAGCGCGACGGTCACCAACAGCAAACTCGGCGACAACGTCCACGTGATGGCCGACGCGACCGTCACCGACGCGACGCTCGAAGATACGGTCGTGTTCCCGGGCGCGACGGTCGAAGACGCGGCCATCGAGTGGTCGCTGATCGACCGCGAGTCGGTGGTCTCGGACGTGGACCTCCAGCGGTCGCTCATCGGCGAGCACTCGAAGGTCAGGTAACGGACCCGATAGTTGAAATCCCTCCGCGGTGAACTGGCGGGTATGCGTTTCAGTCGCCGCAGCGGCGTGTTCCTGCATCTCACTTCGCTCCCGAGTCCCCACGGCATCGGCGATCTCGGTGCCGGCGCCCGGTCGTTCGTGGACTTTCTGGACCGATCAGAGCAGTCACTCTGGCAGGTCTGCCCGCTCGGGCCGACCGCCGCGATCCACGGCCACTCGCCGTACCAGGCCTTCTCGGGGTTCGCCGGCAACCCGCTGCTCGTCGATCTGGAGTGGCTCGTCGACCGTGGGTACCTCGACAGCGAGACGGCGGCCCCGCCCGCCGGCATCGACGCCGAGGAAGTGAACTACGAGGTCGTCGCCCAGTTCAAACGCGAGTGCCTACGGGCCGCGTTCGACGACTTCCGGGAGACGGCCACGGAGGCCGACAGGGAATCGTTCGCACAGTTCCGAGACCGCGAGTCGGGCTGGCTCTCCGACTACGCCCTGTTTCGCGCGCTCAAGCGGGAGTTCGACGGCGCGCTCTGGACGGAGTGGCCGGACGACGTGACGACCAGAGAGCCCGATACCCTCGCGACCTACCGCGAGGATCTGGCCGACGAGATCGAGTTCCGGGAGTTCTGCCAGTGGGTGTTCGACGAGCAGTGGCGCGACCTGCGCGCCTACGCGAGCGACCGTGGGATCGACCTGATCGGCGACCTGCCCATCTACGTCGCGCTGGACTCTGCCGACGTGTGGGCCTCGCCCGAGGCGTTCCGACTCGACGACGACCACCGACCGACGGCCGTCGCCGGGGTCCCGCCCAACACCGGCGACAGCGGCCAGCGCTGGGGCAACCCCGTCTACGACTGGGACCACCTCGCCGAGACGGGCTACGAGTGGTGGCTGGGACGGCTCGACAGACTGTTCGATATGGTCGACATCGCGCGGATCGACCACTTCAAGGGGTTCGACGAGTTCTGGGCGATCCCGGCCGACAGCGACGACCCAGCCAACGGGGAGTGGCTCGACGGCCCCGGCGCCGCGTTCTTCGAAGCGGTCCGCGACCGGTTCGGAAATCTCCCCTTTATCGCCGAGGATCTGGGGTTCGTCGACCACAGCAGCTACGACCTCCGCAGCCAGTTCGACTTCCCCGGGATGCGCGTCCCCCAGTACGCCGACTGGTGTGAGGAAGGGAACATGTACCAGCCGATGCACTTCCCCGAGAACAGCGTCGGCTACACATCGACCCACGACACCGACACCGTCGTCGGCTACTACCACTCCCTGGGCGACCGCCAGCGCGAGTGCCTGCACTACAATCTCGGCTCGGACGGCGAGGATGTCCACTGGGACATCGTCGAAGCGGTCTGGAACGCCGAGTCGACCATCGCCATGACGACGATGCAGGACCTCCTGGGACTGGGGAGCGACGCGCGGTTCAACACCCCGGGAACGACCGACGGTAACTGGGCCTGGCGTGTCACCGACGCGCAACTCGACGACGATATCGCCACCGAACTCCAGTTGATCACCGACGCGACGATCCGTTGATCAGGCCCGGCTCAGCCTGGCGACCACGTCGTCCAGCCACTCGGGGGTGTCGAGGTCCGCCAGCGTCCCGTCCCGTTTCGTCGTCACGATCTCGCTGCCCCCGTCCCGGGTCACGTCTACCCGCCAGGTCCGGCCGTCGTCGGTACTGAGATCGAACCGCGCGCCGCCGTCGGGGAGCGCGTCGACGTGTTCGACGGTCACGACATCGCCGGTGTAGACCTCGATGGTGTCTGGCATCACCAGTCGGTAGCCGCCGCCGTCGTAAAAATGTCCGAGTAGACCGCCCCCGGATAACAGTTCCCTACCGAACGAAGCGGTCGTATAACTAACTGTCCTGCTCTCGTCTGTGTACGTGTGGGCGACCGGCCCACAGCCTCTGACACCGTCCCGGTACCCCTACCCATACCCTTTCGGGACGGATTTATCGAAGTTCCACGACCGACGAGCGCCGTGGCTGTCCCCACGAGATCGAAAAACGGGAAAACGCGGTCGGTCAGTTACGCTTCGGGACCGGAGTCCTGGCCGAGCGTCGCCGAGGAGTCGCCTTCCTGGGCCTCGTAGACGACGCGGATGTCGTAGTCGTTACTGACACCAACGTCAACGCTGCTCCCAGCAGAGATTTCAGAACCACTGCTGTATCCGGCCGTGGTCCAGTCGCCTGGTGAGTCCATGTCGAGTGGTGGTCCGCCAGCGATAGACCCGGAACTGACGAAGTCGCTCAGAATCACCACGAACGTACAACTCCTGCGCGACAATAGTGTCCCCACCATCGTGCGTGATTGAGAGTACACCGTTCCCGCCACCCCTGCCTCGAAGTCGAACGAGAAGCTCGCCTGCGGCGTTGCGCTCTGTGTCTGATCGCCCAGTCCGAGTACGAACGACGCGATGACGGCGGCGAGGATGACCGTGATCGCAACCATCAGGATGACGCCGATGACCGGCGACACTGCGTCGTCGTCTTCGAACAGTTCTTTGATTCGCATACACCGCTCCGATATCAGGCGATTGGAATAAATACATCAGACGTTTTATTCGCCGAAATACCGTTCAATTTCGGCTTGAAACCGCAAAAATAGGAAGCTCAGCGGGTGAGGTACCTCGCCAGTCCCGGGCGATTTCAACACTCCGTGGCCGGCTTCAAATCCGGCTTGATTCCGCGTTGGCCCGTTGTGTACTCGCTCGCGACACCGGTTGATCGCGGTGAATCGGACAGAACGATCTCGAAACCGGGGTAGTGCGGCCGTCTCGGTCGAGTTTCCGGCGCCCGCGGTAGCGGCGTATCTGTAGCGTCCGCAGCCCCGTCGTGTTCGCTCGTGCGCTTCAGCGGTGCGACACACGGCGCTCGCTTTCGCCAGCCGAACGACGACCCGGCTCCGTCTCGTCCCGCTCCGGACCTCTCGGCTGTCGACAACCGGAGGTCGTCGGCTACGAAACCACGGAGGGTGTCGTGGTGATTCCGATATCGCCGAAGACGAACCGGGTTCCGTCAGTCGTCGACTCGACCGCCCCGCTCCATCCGTGCCCGGAGACGATCCGTTCGACGATGAGGAGGCCGAGCCCGCGCCGACCCTCGGTGTAGTCGCCATCGAACAGCGACGCCGCGATCGACTCCGGTAGCCCCGGGCCGGTGTCTTCGACGACGAACCCGTCGTCGGTCCCTGCGACCGTCACCGTCACGTCCGCCTCGCAGTGCTCGTCGACGTTGCGAAAGAGGTTCTCGAACAGCTTGCCGGAGCCGCGATTCGTCGGCGTGGATCGTCCGGTCGTCGACGACCGTGAGCGTCGCCGTCGCGGGGTCGACCGTCTTCCAGGCGGTCCGTGCGACCGTCGAGAGCTGGACCGACTCGCGTTCGCCGACATCGACGCCGTCGCGGGCGAGCGAGAGCGTATCGGCGATCAGCGTCTCCATCCGGTCCAGCGAGTCCAGCGCGGTCCCGAGATACCCCGATTCGGGGTCGTCGACCGTCTCGGCGACGAGTTCGGTGTACCCGTACGCGGTCGTCAGGGGGTTGCGCAGATCGTGAGCGAGCATTCCGGCGAACTCGTCGAGGCGTTCGTTCTGTGCATCGAGCGCCTGGTAGTGGCGCTCGCGCTCGATCTCGTGACCGATCCATCTGGTGAGTAGCTCCACGAACCGCTGTTCGTCCTCGTCGAACGGCTCCTCGCGTGGTGTTTCGCTGGAGAAACACAGCGTCCCGTAGATGTCGCCGTCGACTCGGACCGGCGCACCGACGTAACACTGCAGACAGGTGGCCTCGCGGGCGATATCGTCGCTGTACGCCGACGCACCGGCGTCGGCGACCGTCAGAACCTCCCGGCCGTCGACGACGTGGCGACACCAAGTCGTCTCCAGATCGTGGATCGTCCCCGCCCGGAACTCGCCGCTCTCGATCGTCGAGTCGACAACCTCGTACTCGCCGTGTCCCGTGTACGAGAGGACTCCGTAGTCGACACCGAGCCTGTCCCGACCGATCGTGATGGCCTGTTCGATCTTCCGACCGAGCGTGGCCGACGGATCGCTGCCCAGCTCGTACAGGTCACGGAAGTAGTTCCGGCGTTCCGGTTCGGACATATCGGCGGTTGCTCACCGACCCACTAATCGTCCCCGATCGAAAAGCCGGCCCGCTCCATCGTACCCCAGGAGTCGACGCCGGCGAGGTACTCGACGAACCCGCGCCAGGCGACCAGCGTCTTCCACTGCCGGTAGCCGAAGTTCTCCAGGACACCGTACCAGAGCAGACGCAACACCTGCCAGGGACTGTCGTACCGGTTGAAGCTCCAGACCTCGCTGAAGACGCCGAACCAGGAGAGAAACACCCCGAACCCGGTCGTCAACAGGAAGAAGACGAGGAAAAACTCCACGTCCAACAGGCCGAAATACCACGCGAGGGGCAACAGGACGTAGCCGAGCCCCTCGATCAGCGGGCCGATCGTCTCCGCCAGCACGAAGAAGGGCATGACGGCCGTCCCGAGGCGGTCGTACTTCGGGTTGAACAGCATCCGCCAGTGGGTGACGAGCGTCTCGACCATCCCCCGGTACCACCGTCGCCGCTGGCGGCTGAGTACCCGCCGCGTCGCGGGCACTTCGGTCCAGGCGACCGGCTCGGGGACGAAATCCACGGTGTACTCGCGGTCGGTCTCTTTCAGATAGCGATGGAGGCGGACGACGATGTCGAAGTCCTCCGTGATCGTGTCCTGCCGATACCCCCCGATCTCTCGGACGGCGTCGGTCTGGAACAGGCCGAACGCCCCCGAGATGAGGATGAGCCCGTTGATCCGGTTGAGCCCGAGCCGCCCGGAGTAAAACGCCCGGAGATACTCCATCACTTGCAGGCCGGGGAGCCCGGTCTTCGGGAGCGAGACCTCCTTCACGACCCCGTCCTCGATCCGGCAGTCGTTGGCGACGCGGATGACGCCGCCGGAGGCAACGGCCGTCGTCGGCGCTTCGAGGAACGGTCTGACGAGCGACAGCAACGCCTCGCGGTCGATGACGGTGTCGGAGTCGACCGCACAGAACAACGGCATATCGGTGAGCCAGACGCCGGCGTTGAGCGCGTCGCTCTTGCCGCCGTTTGCCTTGTCGACGACCAGCAACTCCTCGTAGACCCGTGAGCGGTACACGCGGTCGATCTGCTCGGTCGGGACCTCGAACGGGACTTCGGCGTCCACCGGTTCCAGTTCGAAGGCGTCGATCAACCGCTCGACCGTCTCGTCGGTCGATCCGTCGTTGACGACGACGACTTCCAGTTCCGGATAGTTCAGCGACAGCATCGACCGGACGCTCTCGACGATCGTCGCCTCCTCGTTGTACGCGGGGACGACGACGCCGATCCCGGGGTAGAACGGCGTGGTGAACTTCCGGAACGGCGGGTCCCACTGGGACTCGCGAACGTCGTCCCGAAGCTCCAACAGCGCCAGGACGTGCAACAGCAGATAGCCCGCGTTGACGACGGTGTAGTACCCGACGACGAACAGTGCGAACAGCACCAGTGCTGTGCCGAGGACGTGTTCCGGCGAGTGCATCCTATCCACCCACCGTCTCGGTGGCCGTCTTGCCGGCGAGCCGGTCGTACTCCGAGTGTTCGAAACTCCACTCCCAGGCGGGTCCAAGAACCGCTGCCACGTCGTGATCGACGCGGTCGCGCCGCCCCACCAGAGCCGTGGTTCCGATCGTGAGCGCCCGGGGGTCGGCCTCCTCGACGAGCGCGAAGAGGAGAACCGTGAGCGCTTCCCGGTCGCCCCACGCGGCGAGCATCTCGTAAACTGCCGCGCGGACGCGAGGGGTGGGATCGCCGGTCGCCCGTTCGAGGAACACCTGGTCACGGAGCGACGGCCGCCAGCCGAAACTCCCCAGTGCGTCGGCCGCGGCCGCGCGGATCGCGTCGTTCTCCGTTTCGAGCGCGGCGGTCACCCACTCCAGGCTCCCGTCCCTGACGCTCGTCTCCAGATGGGCACAGACAGCGAGGACCTGCGCGAGGAGCGGTTCGGGCCAGTCGCGGTAGTCGCTGCCCGCCGCGCGCAACAGCGGCGCGGGTTCGGTCCGGGCGACGCGATACAGCGTGTCCTGTCCGAACACGGTGAACTGTTCGTCCGCCCCATCGAGCAGCATCGAGATCCTCGTCTCTGCGTCCGGCAGTCGGTCGGTCGCCTGGAGGAGCGTGACAGCCGCCGCTCGCTCTCGTGGCGTCCGTGGCTCGAACGAGGACTCGAAGTACGGCTCCGGTCGGCGCAGGAGCGTCAACCAGGTGAGTGCGTGTAACCGCTGGTACTCGCCGCCGTCGTCGAGCCGACGGCGGGAGCGGTCGGGGATACCCAGGGCATCGCCCAACTCTCTGAGCCGGTCCGCGTCGCCGCCGTCGAGTTCCCGGAGGTGCTCGTCGAGCAGCGACTCGATAACCCGGCGCTCGACGCGGGAGCAGTCGGCAACCCAGTCCTCCCAGTCGGGGTCGGGACTGAACAGCCGGCCGAGCAGTTCCTCCCGGAGGGCCGGTCGGACCCGGTCCCGCCGGGTGTCCTGTACCGAGCGGTAGACCGACAGCCCGATAGTGAGATAGAAGGAGACGGCGAGTGCGAGTCCGACGACGAGTGCGACGGCGACCAGGACGACCGTCGTCGGAACCGCGTAGCCGAACGCGGTCACGTCCCCCGTCTGGAGGACGATCGGCTCACGCATCGATCTGTCTCCGGATCCTGGCGACCAGCTCCGCGCTTCGGAACGGCTTCGTCACGTAATCGTCCACGCCGGCGTCGAACCCCTCTAGGACGTGCTCCTCCCGGCCACGCGAGGTGAGCATGACGATCGGTAAATCCTGTGGGACTGCCAGCTCCCCGTTGCGGATCATCCGGACCAGTCGAGTGCCGTCGAGCCGTGGCATCATCACGTCCAGGACGATCAGATCGGGTTCGTAGTCGGTTCCGAGGAGGTCGGCCGCCTCGCGTCCGTCTTCACAGAGTCGCACGTCGTAGTCGGCCGCCTCCAAGCGGTGGGCCACCAGCCACCTGATCGTTTCGTCGTCGTCGACGACGAGTACCTCACCTACCATCTACGCACCGCCTACTCACGCAGTAGATAAAAAGACGACCATGCCGACGCGCTCTTGTGGCTCCCCCTACATACTACCGCATGAATCGTCGGCGGTTCCTGGCGTCGGTGGGTGCGAGCAGTTTTACCGCGCTCGCGGGCTGTCCGGGCAGACCCGGGCAGTCCGGTGACGGGGTGGCGACGAACACGGAACCCGAGCGGACGGCGACGAACACGCGGTCTGGGGAGACAGCGACGCGCGTCCCCTTCCGCGTCGACGACGCGGGATTCGAGCGCCGAGTTGACGGCGGGTACGAACCACTCGTCGTTCGGGGTGTCAATCTCGGGATGGCAAAGCCCGGGACGTTTCCCGGCCAGGCGGCGATCACTCGCGCCGAGTACGACCGCTGGCTCGCCGCGATCGGCGAGATCGCGAACGTCGTCCGGACCTACACGATCCATCCACCCGCGTTCTACCGGGCGCTCGCGGCGTACAACGAGTCGGCCGACGAGCCGCTGTTGCTGCTGCAGGGAACCTGGGTCCCGACGGCCGATCTCCTCGACGCAGGGGACGCGGCCGGGTTGTCGGCCACCGTCGACCGGGAGTTGCGACGGACCGTCGACGCCCTCCACGGCGCGACCACGCTCCCGGAGCGACCCGGTCACGCCAGCGGCACCTACGACGCCGACGTGAGCGACGCGACGCTCGGGCTGCTGTTCGGGATCGAGTGGCCTCCGGAGGTGGTCGTCGCGACGAACGAGCACGACACGGTCCAGTCCACCGGCGGCCGGTACGTCCGATCGACCGACGGGAAGCCGTTCGAGCGATGGCTCGCCGGCCGACTCGACGGCGCCGTCGCCTACGAGATGGAGACGTACGGCGTCCAGCACCCCGCCGCGTTCGTCAACTGGGTGACGACCGACCCGCTGGACCACCCGTACGAACCGTTCCGGAACGAGGACCGCGTCAGCGTCGACCCCGACACCGTCGTCGCGACCGACGAGTTCCAGTCGGGAACGTTCGCCGCGTACCACGTCTACCCCTACTATCCGGACCTGTTGAACGAGACGCCCGCCTACGTCGAGTACGTCGATCACCGCGGCGAGCGAAACAGCTACGCGGGCTATCTGAACGACCTCGCGGGGGCGACAGAACGAGCGCTCCTGATCGCCGAGTTCGGCGTCCCAAGTTCGCGCGGCATCGCACACCGGGATGTCCACGGCCGCGATCAGGGCCGCAACACCGAGACGGAACAGGGCGAGATGGTCGCCGCGATGTACGAGGACATCATTCACGCCGACACGGCCGGCGGCGTCGCGTTCGCCTGGCAAGACGAGTGGTTCAAGCGGACCTGGAACCTCGACGCTCGATCGGTCCCGGGCCGTCGGCCCTACTGGTCGAACATCGAGACGCCGGAACAGCGGTTCGGTCTCCTGGCGTTCGAACCGACCGACGCCGTCTCCCTGGGTGGGGACCGCGCCGACTGGAACGGCGCGACGACCGCCTCGGCGACCCAGGTTCGCGAGACGGCGGCCCGGCCCCTGGAAGCCCTCCGAGTGAGCCACGATTACGAGGGGCTGGGGGTCCGTCTGGAGTTCGACCGGAGCGGTGGCCAACTCGACTGGCGAACGACGAACGCGCTCGTGACGGTCGGACTCACCGGGCGGCCCACCCAACTACCGGTCGGAACCGAACCGACCGTGCAGGCGGATTTCGTCGCCCGATTGGCCGGTCCGGGGGACTCGCGCCTGTTGGTCGATTCGACATACGACGCCTTCGCCCGGGAGTTCGGCCGCGTGGCCGGGCTCGACATCGACGCCTACCGAACCGGTGACGCCGGGTTCGTTCCGGTCCGCGAGCCGATCAACCTCGGGTACACTGTCCCCGCGACGGAGGAACGGGTCCCGTTCGAAGCTGTCGAGACGGGACGGCTCCGGTACGGTGTCGGCGACCCGACCGCAACACGGTACGATTCGCTCACCGATGTCTACGTCGACCCGGACGAGGGCGTCGTCAAGCTAAGCTCCCCTGGATCCTCCTGAACGTCGCCGACCCGTCGAGCAAACGGCGACTCCGAACGGAGTGGGATGCGGGCCTCGCGGTCACGGAGTTCGACCACGTCGAAGTCGGTGCAGTCACGGTTTCTCCGGCGAGCAGAACCGAGCAGCGGTCCGAGGCGCCCAGTCTCGACAGCGTCGTGTCGGGAATCGACGACGGCACCGTCCGGACGGTCCGGTACGCGTGGGACCGGTGGAACCAACCGGCCTACGAGGAACGGCTGAAACAGTCCTACCACGTGTTGGCCGATGCGGGCTGGAGAACGTGATCGGCGACCCGGCACGCCAGCGACCAGTACGCATTTGATACCCGGCAGACCTGTCAGCTACTCCTGGTCCTCCAGTTTCTCTTCCCAGCCCTGATCGGTTTCGTGTTCGTGATGGCCGCCCCCTACGCCGGTATCCTGTGAGTCACGGTGTTTCCGACCAGTCTCGCCCAACCCCAGCGTCTGTCTACCTGCCGCAGAAAGCCGATCTGCTGGAGCTACCGCACCCGGCACATGATCGAATCCTCGCTCTGGACGTTCGCGAAGGTCACGCGGTGTCACCCGACGAGGTCGTCTGTCGTCGGTTCGTGCCGCTCGACGTAGGTCAGTATCGCCTGCAGCGTCTCGGCGTCGCTCCTTGCACTACCGAACACCGGGACGACACTCCGGAGCCGATCGGTTGGCATTACCGACCAGTCAGATTCCATCGACGAGAGCGTTCTGTAGCCCCTACTCGCGACAGCCCCGCGAAATCTACGGCGAGAAGTACGGCGCGGCCGACAACTGGTCGGTAATCTCCTCGACCTGACTGCTCCCACAGCGACCGCAGACCGCTAACTCCTCGGGCACAGCATGGGCGGTGTCACAGGCCTGGCAGGCGAAATACCGCAGTCCGAGCATATGCGCCCTACGGCGCTGATCACTATAGCAGCTTTCCCCGGACTCAAAGAAGCCATGACAGCGCTACCTGATTTCCCTGCTCGAACATGACGAAAAACCCAGACGAGATGGGCGATAATAGGCATCTATGTCGCGCCAACTCGAGCCCAAGACAGTCCTGTGACTAACTACATCTATTTCTATTCCGAGTTGAAAAACTCGATGAGAACGTCTTGCGGAGATTTATAACCCACAAATGTAAATATACTCACATGGCAACAAAGCTACACCAACGACACATCCCAGATGAGACCGACGATGCCCTGAGTGCTCTCGTGGTACACGCAGTCGGTACCGCGACAGAGACCCCGGTCGAGGAACTGCCACCGTTGTACGACGTGATCGATCCCGATGCTCTTGATGTGTTGTTTTCGGGCAGCGAGACAGATGGTTCCGTGCAATTCGGCTCTGGTGAATCGCTGGACGACGGCGACTTCGACCGTTAGAACTAGGAAGTTGAAGCGGGAAACCGCCGATGCTCTATGTCGAAGATCTCCCGCTTCACGAGCAAAGTCGTTCAGTTAGCTAAAAATGCTGTTGGTGAGCGAGGCGAAGTCGCCGCCCCCGAAGGGGTGGCGGCTTCGCCGAGTATGCGGTGGTGTCGCTGCACTGTCTGCGGGTTTACCTGGAAAAATCCTACCGAGAAGCACTTGATTTGCTGAGCGAGATGCCACAAATACTCGGGGAGATCGGACTCGACACGGCCGATCTCCCCGACCACTCGACGCTAATCAAGTGGTTTGACAGAATCAAGACAGCACTCTGGCGAGTGCTGCTGCGCCTGTCGGCGCAACTGCACGAGCCGAGCGGTCACGCCGCGATAGACGCGACATTCTTCGACCGCGAAAACGCTGCAAGCACTACTGTCGCCGGACGAATTACCGGGTTCAGACACTCAAAGCAACTGCTCTCGTCGACACAGAAAGCCAAGCCATTCTGGACGTTCATTGTACGACCGAGAAACGCCACGACACACAACGGCTGGCAGGTCGCCCTCCGCAACGCGGGCGACCTCGCCAGCCTCGCTGCTGACAAAGGCTACGACTGGATGGATTTACGCGATAAACTCCGTGAAGAAGGCGTGAGACCGCTGATCAAACATCGTGAGTTCCGGCCCATCGATCACGCGCACAACGCGCGGATCGATGGGCCTCGATACCGCCAGAGAGCGATGTGTGAGACCGTCTTCTCCACGATCAAGCGCACGCTCGGTGACGCCGTGCGTGCACGAACCTGGTACGGTGAATTTCGTGAACTCGTCCTGATGTGTGCGGTTCACAACATCAAGCAATCTCTAAAACAGTGAAATCAAGCTACGTCTGGTGATTCACCACCGCCTGCAATTCCAGTACGCTGATCGGACCGTGACAATCTCCGCAGATCGAACGGTCGACGTTTCGCCCAGCCACTAAGCGTCTGGATGGGCCGGAAAGTACGTTAGGCCGCCAAACCGAGAAATTCAGCGGTTTAGACGATGAGCGGCTGATGTCTGGGACAATGTGGATTGAACTATATATGTAATTGAAATTATATGTATTTGAACGCGGCCTGACCGATTATCTGGTAGTCTCCCGACGAGATCGAGGAACGAGACGAGCACTGTTATGTGACGGTTCGCCCACCCCAGGGTGAAGCCGTAGAGCTCGTCGTGACCGTGGCTGTCCGCGACCTCTTTCTTCGGCCTTGGATCTCGACAGGAACTCACCGATCGGTGGGCAGGTCTGGTGCCGCAAACACGGTGGCTAACTGGGCCGATCGTACCCGAAGAGCACGAGGATGCGTCTTGGCCGCTGCAGCGTTTCTCGACGAGTACGACCTCACTCCGTTCGATGCGCTCCACGCCGGACTCGTCACGTCTGGCGAAGGGCGTGTCCTCTCGACCGAGCAGGACTACGATACTGTCGGCCTGGATCGCCTCCCCCTGGATCCTGAATCCCCCGACTGAGCGATCTGTGGGCGTGCCTTCCCGAGCTCCTTTTCATACACGTATCCGTGTAAACTCTCTTATGAATTCTGATTCCGCTAACCTGGACCCATATACTTATTATTTTAATATATTACAGGGCCAATGTCAGAATAAGCTATAAGTAGTGTAGGGTGACAACATACCTCTGGAATGAACCAATTAGGGGTGGATTATTCTGACGAGGGGAAGTCACGTCTGCGAACGACAGCCCGAGAGATGGCCGAACATCTCGCCATCGTATTTCGGGCACATGACAATTCCAATAAAGAGAAAGCTATCGAAGCCCTCCAAGAAATCGACAAGCGACAGTTTCCAGAACTAAGCGATGACGCTGTCAAGTTAGCTTCGGAGGCGTTCGTTAACTCCCTCTGGGAGAAAGACCGCATCGAGTTCGATCATCTCAAGAACGGGACGATCGACCGTGCAGGCCTACGTGGTGCGGACTATTCACCTGCCATCCAGCAACTTCGACAACGAGCGACAATCATCGGGGCCGACCAGAGATATGCAATAACAAAGGCGGAAGCCTGGAAACAGCATAAAATCGGTGGGGACTATTGGAGCCCGTTTCAGCGATCTCAGGTGTACGAACTCCGGGCCGCACTGGACGATCCCGAGTATCCAGACAAGCCGCGAGCGGGGCAAGCGGGACCTGGACCAGAGGCGATGCGCTATGCCCTCGCGTTTGAACTCCACGATATGCATACCGAGCGGCACTGGCTACAGGGCGTCCGTGTGATGACTCCGTACTTCACCAAGATTCTCGCTCATCACGAAGATGGAGGTGACTGAGATGCCGATCCACACGAACGGCGAAGCCCAGTCAAATGTCTTCTCGCTGCCCGATACCGATCGGGATATCGCGATCCTTGTCGTCGACGACGATCCCGACCTCTTAGATCTCACTGCGACATTTTTAGAACGTGAAGAAGGCGGCTTTGAGGTACGTACGGAGTCCAATCCGTCCGACGCTATCGAGACTGTCACCGAGGTGGAACTCGATGCGATCGTCAGTGATTACGATATGCCGACCATGGATGGACTCGAGTTTCTTGAAGCCGTTCGGCAGATAAACGAAGGCATCCCGTTTATATTGTTCACTGGGAAGGGTAGCGAGGAAATCGCGAGTGAAGCAATATCGAAGGGTGTCACGGATTATCTCGAAAAGCGAACTGGGCCGGACCAGTACTCGATACTTTCGAATCGCATCTGTAATGCTGTCGAACAGTACCGGGCCTCGGAAACGCTCAAACGGTCCGAAGAAAAGTTCAGTAAAGTCGTCAGGAATTCGACCGATGTCCTGGGGATTGTCGACGAGACGGGACGGTTCAAATATATCTCACCGGCCTGTGAGAACGAACTAGGGTACAAACAAGCGGAGCTGATCGGTGAGTCCGCCTTCGATTATATGCCGCCAGACGATCGAAAGGAAGCGATGGACAAGTTCTTCACTGCGGTGGAAAATCCCGGCAGGGAACCGACGATCGAATTCCGATTCGAAGATCCAACTGGCGGCTGGACACTCGTGGAAGCGCGTGGGAAGAATCTCTTCGACGACGATTTCATCAACGGATTCGTAGTTAACGCCCGTGATGTCACAGGGTTGAAAGAGCGTGAACAGGAGTTGGAACAGCAAAACGAACAACTCCGGAATATGCGGAAGATGCTGTCCCACGATCTTCAAAATCCAGTGAGTATTGCGGCTGACTCGCTGGTTCTGTATCGGGACACCGGTGAGGAACAGTGGATTGAGAAAGCTGAGAAGGCGATTGACCGCATGGACGAACTCTTGGAGCAGGTCTCAGCCATGCGGATGGTCGAGACCGACATCTCCGAGACCGAAACGGTCGAACTTCGAGATATCGTCAGTTCGGCCTGGGAGATGGTCGAAACAGCGAATTCGGAGTTACATATCGAGGACTCAAAGGCCTTTGAGGCCGACTGTAGCCGTCTCAAACAGGTCTTTGAGAACCTTATCCGCAACGCCGTTGAACACTCCGATGGGTCGACGGTTATCAGGGTCGGAACGACGGATGGCGGTCTGTATTTCGAGGATGACGGCCCTGGTATTCCGCAAGGGGAGCGCGATAAGATCTTCGAGTCCGGCTACACGACCAATCCCGACAAGACCGGATTCGGGCTGAATATCGTGAAAGAGATCGTTATCGGGCATGGGTGGGATATCGAGATCACTGAGAGCGAGGGCGGCGGTGCCCGATTCGAAATCGATGGCATCGTCTACCAACCAGCAGTCTACAGCTGAGTTGTTCCGAATGACGGGCGTCGACATCGAAACTGAACAGGTGGCTGAGACGAGACCTGACCCTCTGTACCGAATGGTTCGGTTCGTTCACTCAGTCGTCAACTGGATCCCCGTACATGTCACCGGTGAGCAACTGCTGGCCCGACGATCGCGGTCGGCCCGATGGCCGCCGGACAGATCGACCCCAAGGCCTTGGCGGCGCACAACGACTATATCGAAGCCGGCGTGACGAAGGCCGAATACACCTTCGACACGACTCATTGCCGACCACCTCGGTTGGTGGGAGCAGCGTCGGCACTGGAGTGGCGAGAAGAAAGCGGCAAGAAAGACCGCTTTACTTTTATACGGTATGGGGTCGGAGGGATTTGAACCCCCGATCGGCTGATATCTCCGTCCTGTGCCTCGGAACTCCAGAGGGTCATCGTCGCGAACCGGTGATCAGCCGGCCGCTCAGTATATCAGCCCTTGGAGTTTCGTCCCAGGCACGTGGCCTCTGGAGTCAGCCGCCTTCCCGGACTAGGCCACGACCCCGCACTCCGGCGTATGCCGAGTTGCAGTAAAGGGTTTCGGTTGTCGGGCGGCGATCAGTCCCGCTCGGTGTCGGACCAGTCACACTCCTGGCACTTGTAGCCGGTGACGAACGCCAGCGCGGAGGGCATGTAGCCGACCGTGACGACGTTCTCGACACTCCGGGCAGTCCATATCAGCGTCTTCGATCGGTTCTGCGTCCATCACGCTGTCGCCTTCGATGAGTTCGGCAGGCTCTCGGGGGTCTGCATCCGGCCCTGGATCACGCGGTTGTCGGCCATGTTCGTTCGACGGGCGGGACGCGCCTAAACCTTCCCACTCAGAGCCAGGGCGCCGTTCGGTGTCCGGTTCGTAGCCGCGGCCCGTCGCCGTCCCGCTGGTCGACGGCGGCGACACGTCGGCGCCGCCGTCGGAGAAGGCGGCGGTCAGGTCCACGTCGTCGGGGTGGTAGTCGGTGTGTCGCTCGCGGGCGTTGCCGGGGTCGAACGACAGCAGCGCGGTGACCGCGAGGACGCCCAGCGCTACGGGTGCGGTCGTCGGAAGGATACCCAGGACCGACAGCGAGAGGACGCCCAGCGCGACGGCGCTCCCGAAGCGGAACCGGTCGATGTCGACCGCGTTGCGCAGCCACGGGCTGGAGACGGCGACTGCCAGCGCGAAGCCGACGCCGATGCCGGCGGTCCCGGCGGCCCGGGCCAGCATCCAGGGGTCGACTGCCGTCACGAGCGTCGCGCCGGCAGGGTCGAACCCGGCCAGCAGGCCGAGTACGACGATGATCGCCGGGCGCGGGAGGAGTTCGCTGACCCGCGAACTGGCCGTCTGCGCGGCGATCGCCATGATGACGATGCCGGCGAACCGTTCGAGGACGCCCGTCCGGACGAGGCTGTCGATGGTCGGCGCGAGCGCGGCCTCGATCACGGCAAGCGGGATGAGCAGACTGCCGATCAGGAGGACAGTCGTGGCCTGCTCGCGTGGACCGCCGTCCATCTCGGCGAGGACGACCGCGACAGTCGCGGACCCTCCGAAGACCAGCAGGCCGACTTCGAGCATCCCCGTCCAGGTGGTGAGCGCACCGGCCAGGACGAGCACCGGGAAGATGCCGTCGATGAGCGGTAGCGCCATGACCGTTCCGAGCAGGCGGCCGCCACGGCCGACCCGCTGCTCGACGCGGAGTGCGACTGGGTGTCTGGAGCTACTCATCCTGGCTAACGCCCGGGTTCACCCGGTACCCGTCGGGAGGTTACCGCACTGGACGCGCACTGAGTGGCGGACCAGAGCTGTTTCCGGCTACCGAACCCTGTAAAGAATGTGTTGCCAGCTGCGGTCGAACTCGATTGCCGGACCGTGTTGGCGCCGAAGGATTCGGTAGCTCGCATATGTAACATTATCTTTCGTCAGAGTATAAACGTTGTGTGAGAAGCGGCCACACAGGTCGTGAAGCACAAGATAACCCGGGTATCGTGGACAGATGTCACAGATGAGCGGGTGTAAACCGCATGCCAGTTGTCCACAGAGGCGGGGCTGTCTCGCAACGTTTTTGCCCGGCCGTGGTGGACGGTTTACATGGCGAACGATTCCGAGCCCTTCTCCGAGAAACTCCGCGTTCCGGAGGCTCTCACATTCGACGACGTACTGTTGCGACCCAAAGAGTCTCGCGTCGAACCCGACGAGGCCGACACCGCGACCAGTGTCTCCCGCTCGGTCGAACTGAACGTTCCAGTTCTGACGGCTGCGATGGATACGGTCACCGAGAGCGACATGGCGATCGCCATGGCCCGGCAGGGCGGTCTGGGCGTCCTCCACCGGAACATGGACGCCGAGGAGATGGCCGACGAGATCGAGCGGGTCAAGCGGGCCGACGAACTGATCATCCGCGATGTCGTGACGGCCAGCCCGGAGCAGACCGTCCGGGAGGTCGACGAGATGATGGATCGGGAGGGCGTCTCCGGCGCGCCCGTCGTCGACGACGAGACCGGTGAGGTCCTGGGGATCATCTCCGGGACGGACATCCGGCCGTACCTCGAAGTCGGCGAGTCCGACGCCGTGACCGAAGCGATGACCGGCGAGGTCGTCACAGCCCCGGAAGATGTCTCGCCGCGGGACGCGCTGGAACTGATGTACGACCACAAGATCGAACGGGTCCCGATCGTCGACGAGGCGAACCGGCTGACCGGCCTCGTGACGATGAAAGGCGTCCTCCAGCGCCGCGAGTACGACGAGGCCGCACGCGACGAGGACGGCCACCTCCGGGTCGGCGCCGCCGTCGGCCCGTTCAAGCTGGACCGTGCACAGGCAGCAGACGACGCTGGCGCGGATATCCTCTTCATCGACTGCGCTCACGCGCACAACGCCAACGTCATCGACAGCGCCCGCGAGATCAAGGCCGAAGTCGGGGCCGACGTGGTCGTCGGCAACATCGGCACCCGCGAGGCGGCCGAGGCGGTCGTCGACTTCGCCGACGGCGTCAAGGTGGGCATCGGGCCGGGCTCGATCTGTACGACCCGCGTGGTCACCGGCGCCGGGATGCCCCAGATCACCGCCGTCGCACAGGTCGCTGACGTGGCCAGCCAGCACGACGTGCCGGTCATCGCCGACGGTGGCATCCGGTACTCCGGGGACGCGATCAAGGCCATCGCCGCCGGTGCCGACGCGGTCATGCTCGGATCGTACTTCGCCGGGACGGACGAGGCACCGGGCCGCGTCATCACGATGAACGGCAAGAAGTACAAGCAGTACCGCGGGATGGGCAGCGTCGGCGCGATGAACGAGGGCGGCGGCGAACGCTACCTCAAGGAGGACGAAGAAGACGAGGACTACGTCCCCGAAGGCGTCGAGGCGGCGACCCCCTACAAGGGCTCGCTCGAATCCGAACTCCACCAGCTCGTCGGCGGGATGCAGTCCGGGATGGGCTACGTCGGCGCAGAGACGATTCCGGAGTTCAAGACACGGGCCGAGTTCGTCCGTGTCTCGGCGGCCGGCCAGCAGGAGAGCCACCCGCACGACGTGATGATCACGGACGAGGCACCGAACTACAGTCCCGACAGCTGATCGGCGCTGTCGAGACGTTCAGAAACCGCGTCGAGACTGCTTCGACCGCTTTTCAGTACCCTTCGCCAGCCGTCTGACAGGCCGGACTACAGTAGCCGGTGTCTGCCGCCCGGGCGCTCGGGTGCGCGGCGAACGATTCCCCACAGTTCGGACAGTCGTAGTGGTCGAAGTCGGACATGACACCAGCGACGTAGCACCCGTACGCCGAAAATCGTTGTGGCGTCGGTCGGAAGATACTCCAGCCCCAGCGCCGAACAGGCCCCTGTGACCTCCTACACCCTCCACGTCGGCGACGACGAGGCACTGGGCGACAGCGCCAGAACCGTCCGACGGACGGTCTTCATCGAGGAACAGGGCGTCTCCGAAGCCGAAGAGATGGACGACAAGGACGGCGAGGCGACACATCTCGTGCTCGCCGATCAGGACGAACCAGTCGCAACGGCCCGGTACCGACTCGTCGACGACGAGACGGTCAAGATCGAGCGTGTCGCGGTCCTCGCCTCCCACCGCGGGACCGGACTGGGAGCACGGATCATGGAGGCGGCCGAATCGGCCGCCAGCGAGGACGGCGCTACCGAAGCCGTCCTCCACGGCCAGCGCCGTGTCGAGGGGTTCTACGCCGAGTTGGGCTACGAGTCCGTCGGCGACGAGTTCGAGGAGGCGGGCATCCCACACGTCGAGATGCGAAAGGACCTGACCTGAGCTACTCACGGACGAGCAAGTACACCACGACGACGCCGACGCCCGGGATCAGACCGACGAAGAACCCGAGCGCCGTCAGCACCGCCCAGAGCGCCGCGTTGTCGTTTCCGCGGCTCTGTGCGTCCCGATACACCCAGTACGTCGCGCCGATGAGGATCGCCAGCCCGACGATGGAGATGACCAGGAACAGCAACAGTACGATGATCTCTGTACCGCCCGGCATCTGCAACAGAGGGAGGGCCATACGTACACAACCTCCCGTGAGTTGTAAATCTCTTCGGGTGCGGGACGGGAGACCAGGCCACACGGGGCGCCCGCATACCGTTCACCGGACCTGGCTGGAAGGGAACCACTGTCGGACGTGCTCGTTTCACTGCACACGCATCGCTGCTTCGAATCCCTTCTCACAGCGATAGCTGCTCACGATCGGTTCGCAGCAAAAGCGGGCCGGAAGGGATTTGAACCGTGTGGAGACGGTCGCCCTCACTCCGTTCGGACGCTGCGACTCTCCGGGTTCAAGTCCCTTCCTCGACGTAGATTCGACTCCTCACGTCCGTTCGTCGTCAGAATACAACGGGCCGGAAGGGATTTGAACCCTCGACCGACGGCTTAAGAGGCCGTCGCTCTGCCAGACTGAGCTACCGGCCCAGTACAACTGATTCTGTGGGCGGCCTGCTCAAATAGGTTTTCATTCGCGGGGCTCGTGTCTGGCGTTCCCACGGTACTGTGGGCCCTCCGAGGGGACGAATGGACGTGATTAAAGGGGCTGGCCGCCAAGCGATACAGACACTTATGAGTGCAGCCAGCGGCATCACGATGGCCTCCATGTCCACGTACGCTATCTTGGGGTGTGGGAGCGTGGGGCATGCAGTGGCCGAAGAACTCGTCAACGAGGGCAAAGACGTGCTCATCCTCGATGCCGACGACGGTCGCGTGGAGGCGCTGCGCGACCAGGATCTCAACGCACAGCAGGCAGATATCGTCGAGGAAGATGTCGTCGGGATGGTCAGCGACCGGGATGTCGTCCTCATCATGTCGCCGGATGTCACCGCGAACGCAAAGGCGGTCGAGAACATCCGAGCCGCCGACGGCGACCAGTTCATCGTCGCGCGGGCCGACGATCCGGTCTCGGCCGACAAGCTGACGGAACTGGGTGCCGACGTAGTCATCAACCCGTCGGCGGTCATCGCGGACTCGGCGCTTCGGGCGCTCGAAACCGGCGAACTGGAGTACAAGGCGACACAGCTTGGCGATGTCATCGACGGGACCGAAGAGCGGATGGCGATCCTCATCCACCGCTCGCCGGACCCGGACTCGATCGCCTCCGCGGCGGCGCTTCGGGCCATCGCCGCGAGTCGTGACATCGATGCGGATATCATCTACGAGGGCGAGATCGGTCACCAGGAGAACCGCGCGTTCGTCAACCTGCTGGGCATCGATCTGGAGTCACAGGACTCGGTCGACCTCGACGACTACGACACGCTCGCGCTGGTCGATGTCGCGAAGGGCGGCGAGCCCATCGTCGAGTCGGTCGACATCGTGATCGACCACTACGAACACGAACACGAGTACGAACACGACGCCGCGTTCTCGGACATCCGACCGAACGTCTCCGCGACCTCGACGATCCTCACCAAGTACATCCAGGAACTGGACCTCACGCTGGATCAGACCGTCGCGACGGCGCTGCTCTACGGGATTCGAGCCGAGACGCTGGATTTCAAGCGGGACACGACGCCTGCCGATCTGACCGCCGCGGCGTATCTCTACCCGTTCGCCGACCACGACACGCTCGAACAGGTCGAGTCGCCGTCGATGTCACCGGAGACGCTCGATGTCCTGGCCGAGGCGATCCGGAACCGGGAGGTCCAGGGGAGCCACCTCGTCTCGAATGCCGGGTTCATCCGGGACCGTGACGCGCTCGCGCAGGCGGCCCAGCACCTCCTGAACCTCGAAGGGATCACGACGACAGCGGTGTTTGCCATCGCCGACGACACGATCTACTTGGCCGCACGCTCCAAGGACATCCGCATGAACATCGGGAAGGTGCTCTCGGACGCCTTCGGCGGGATGGGTGAGACAGCGGGTCACTCCACCGACGCCAGCGTCGAGATCCCGCTCGGGATCTTCACCGGGCTGGAGACCAACGACGACAACCGGGACACGCTGCTGGAACTGACAGAAGAGGCAGTCAAACGGAAGCTGTTCGAGGCGATGGGTGTCGACAGTTCGAGCAGCGAAGGCGGGAACGGGAACTAGGCTGCGACTTCTTCACTGTCGCTGTCGGAGTCGGCCGCCTGAAGCCGCTCGACGACATCGTTGACGATGACCACGTCGCCGACCGCCTGAACCCAGCGGTACGGGATGATGACACCGCGGGAACTTCGGGCCTGTTCGCCGAACAGTTCGGTGTTAAGCTGGTGGAGTGCCAGGCCCGTCACCGACTGGCGGTCCAGATCGAGACGGATGTCCTCGACTTCGCCGACGAACACACCGTTTTTCGAGTAGACTTCCCGCCCGACGAGCGTCGTGATCTCCTGTGGTACAGTCTCCGGGTCCATACGCAGGGACTTGTCCGGCCACCCCTTAAATGTTCTTTGCGGCGCCGGGAGCGTGGCAGACGGCCGTCGGACGCCTGAACGACGGGAGTCACCCGGTGGCAGTGATATCGCGGTGGACAGCAGCGTCCGCCAGAGCGGAATAGGCCCCGGCGGCCGCGTCCGTGAGGTCGTACGTGTCGTGGTAGTCGTCGGGGTCGCGCCCGCGACCGCTCGCCAGTCCGACCACGCGGGCGATGGTCTCGTAGTTGTCCCGGACCAGCGACCCGACGATTCCGGGCATCCCGGCTCGGTCAGCCAGTTCCTCCGCGGCGGCCCGGTCGGCGTACACCGTGCCCTCGTCGGTGTCGACCAGGACCATCGCGAACGGCGTCGCCCCGAACTGGGCGTCGAGAAAGCGCTGTGCCGGCTCGTCGTACCACGAGATCGCCCCCACGTCGTCGAGTTCTTCCAGGGCGCGCGCGGCCACGGAACAGTACGGGCATTCGCCGTCGTAGATCAGCACGGAAGCGAACGATGCCATAGCCGGCCGTAGGGACTCGACCGGCATAGGTCCGTCTCTCGCGCGGGTACCCACGCGCTTTTCCTCGTCGGGGCCGTACGGATGTCCGATGCGGGAGCTCTCGGCCTCGGTCGACATCCCAGTCCCACCGGAGACTGTCTGGAACGTCCTGACCGATGTCGAGGCGTATCCCCGATGGAACACGCTGTTGCGGATCGAGGGGGAACTCGCTCCGGGAGCGACGGTCGACGCACGGCTCTCGGTCCCCGGCCTCCCGACAGTGTCGTTCAGTCCGGAGATTCTGGCGGTCGACCCCGGACGCGAACTGCGCTGGCGCTCCGGACTACTGGGTGTCACCGCCGAGCACGCGTTCCTGCTGGAACCGCTCGATGGCGGGACCGGAACGCGGTTTACGCAGTACGAAGAGATCAGCGGTCCCCTCACCGCCCGAGTGGTCGATCGGCTGGCGAGACGGCTCCGCCGCGGATTCGAACAGATGAACGTCGGACTCAGGCGGCACGCGATCGCCGTCGCCGACACGTAGCGCCAGGCGTCAGCGGAGGTCGAGCTCGGTGTCGGTACACCGCCGCAGTCGGGCGTACGTCGAGTCGTCGACCGCGTCACGGACCAGCCCGTACACGCCACACAGCCCGTGTTCCCGGGCCTGTGTCGTCGTGTGATCGAGGAACCGGGCGACGCGCGCTTCGTCGGCGTACAGCAGGAACACGTTGAGGCTGTCGAACACGACCCACCCCAGCCCGTCGTCGAGGGCCTCGAACGCCCGTGACAGCCGCATACTCAGCCCGGTCAGGTCGTCGGGAACGAGCGGATCACAGACCCACATCGCACCGTCGTAGTCGGTCTCGGAGCCGGAGATCGGAACCTGGGCGACAGCGGAAAGCTCCGCACCGGCGGTCGAAAGCGTCTCTGCGATCTCGCTGGGTGCCGACGCCGAGACCACCAAGAGGTTGTCGTACGCGACGGGCGGGAGTTCACTGATCGGCGACTGCATGGTCGACACGGAGACCAGTGCTTGCGTGCCGCGATCGAGCCGTAAACCCCCTCCCGATGCAGCGTGGATGTCGTCGTTACTGCTCACCGTCCGTTCCCCTCACGTCGTCCGGTTCCCACCCGGTTATCCCCACCCATCGATGGCATTGAACTGTCCTTGGGAGCAACCTCCATGTGTCGGGTTATATCTCTTTCGCCACCGCAAGGCTCATCGTGTCCGTGTGTAATGGTCACGCATGCCGTCGTTGGTGGTTCACTACGCGTTCGTCGGGCTCCTGGCCGCGACACTGCTGGGCGCGGCGTTCGACAGGCGCTCGTTGTTGCTCGCGCTGGCCGTGGTCACGTTCCCCGATATCGACTCGTTCATCGCACTGTTCTCGGAGGTCGGTCACCGGGCGGCACTGACGAACCTCGTCATCCCCGCGATGCTGGCCGCTCTCCTCGTGATCGACCTACACGTCCGGGAAGAATCGCTGATCCGAGCCCGCTGGGGGGCCTACGGGGTCAGAGTGGCGTGGTTCTGTGTGTTCGTCTACGCGGTCGGACACGTCCTGTTCGACGCTGTCAGCGGTGGCGCGAACCTCCTCTGGCCGATCCACGACCAGTTCTATCAGTTCAGGGGACGGCTCGAACTGTCTACCCAGCGGGGGATCGTCCAGACCTTCGTCGAGACGGGCACGAGCGGGGGGTCCGGTGGGGGAAGCGGCGGTTCCGGTGGCGGCGGGCTGCCGACGCCCAACGCGATGGGGAACAGCAGCGAGATCCAGATGGACACTGCGGTCGATCCGGACCCGTCGGGGACGGCGGACGGTCCCGTCGACCGGATCTTCCCGGTCGCACGCGGGGGCTGGCAACTGTACCTCCTCGTCGTAGGGACGCTCGCGACCGCCTCCCGGTTCCTCGTCGGACACGACCTCCCCGAGGAGTGACTGCGGTTTCGGACCCTTCATGTGGGTCCTGGGCGAGTACGCATCTATGGGCTTTGAGGTATCTCGACGACTCAGTGCCGCCGACACGGTGACGCTCGTCAACGCCGTCGTCGGATTCGTCGCCGGCGCCGTCGCGTTCACCGACCTCCATCTCGCAGCACGACTGCTCTTGCTCTCGGTGATCACGGATGCGCTCGACGGGATCGTCGCCAGGGAAGCCAGGGGTCGGCGGTCGGCCCGCTGCTCGACTCGATCACCGACGTTGTCTCGTTCGGTGCCACGCCGAGCCTCTTCGTCTACGTCCTCCTCACCCGATACTTCGGGGACATTACCGAAACCGGGATCGCGGTGGGTCTCGCGATCACGCTCGTCGCATCCGCGTACGTGGTGTTCTCCATCGTCAGGACGGCCTTCTACGAGACGTACATCGACAGCGCGGACGGGCGGCCGGGGATGCCCAACTCGCTCGGTGCGATCGTTCTCTCGACGGCGTACCTCGGCGGGGTCCGACAGCCGGTCGTCTTGGCCGGCGCGATGCTCGTCTTCTCGGTCGCCATGATCGCGCCCTTCGACTACCCCAAACCCGGCCCGAGACACGTCACGCCGGTCGGCGTGGTGCTCGCGATGGCCGTGCTCGTTCCCGACGCGCTCTATCGCTTCGGGCCACGAGCGGTGTTGGTGATCGCCCTCCTGTTTTTCCTCGCCGGCCCGCGGTACTACTGGGCAGATTGACGCCGAGTCGGGCCCGCCGGTTCCTGCTTGCCTCTCCGCTGCCACCACACTCATACTGGTCGCAAGCGTAGTGTGAACCGCAATCAATCGCTTGTTTTCGAATCGCCGCACGTGGGGGGAAGAACTGGCGAAAGATTTATATAGTTATCAAACTTACCTTTGGTTAGGATGAATACAGAACAGCAGCTATTCGACGAGACGCCCCTCCGCCGGTTCGAGTACGACGACAGTGTCGTGCTCGCGGCGGACGTGGGTGCTGTCGGCGACGCTTCGGTCGACGTGGTCGACGGCACTGTCATCGTCGTTGCCGGTGACGAGCAACGTGAGTTGGAGGTGCCCGACGAGGACGCACGAGCGTTTATCAACCACGGCATCCTCACTATCGAACTGTCACCCAGCGAGGAGGACAACTGATGAAACTCACCGTCAAACCCCTGAAACAGAAGGACGCGGGCCGCGGACTCGCGGCGATCGACCGAGCCGCGATGGCCGAGATGGAGCTAGAGAACGGCGACTACATCGTCCTCAGCGGACAGCAGAACAACCGCGCGGTCGCGCGAGTGTGGCCAGGCTACCCCGAGGACGAAGGTAACGGGATCGTCCGGATCGACGGCCAGCTTCGTCAGGAGGCCGGCGTCGGGATCGACGACGGCGTGACCGTCGAGAAGGCCGACGTACAGCCCGCAACCAGCGTCACCGTGGCGCTGCCTCAGAACCTCCGGGTCCGTGGCAACGTCGCCCCGATGATCCGGAACAACCTCAGCGGGCAGGCCGTCACGCAGGGCCAGACGGTCCCCGTGAGCTTCGGTCTCGGGCCGCTCTCCTCGATGTCCGGCCAGAAGATCCCGCTGAAGATCGCCGAGACCGAACCCGCGGGGACGGTCGTCGTCACCGACTCCACCGAGATCCAGGTCAGCGAGAAGCCCGCCGAGCAGATCCGCGGCGCCGAGGGCGAGGCCGGTCGCGAGACCCCGGACGTGACCTACGAGGACATCGGTGGCCTCGACGACGAACTCGAACAGGTCCGGGAGATGATCGAACTGCCGATGCGCCACCCCGAACTGTTCCAGCAGCTCGGCATCGAGCCGCCGAAGGGCGTCCTCCTGCACGGCCCGCCGGGCACCGGGAAGACCCTGATGGCGAAAGCCGTCGCCAACGAGATCGACGCGTACTTCACGACCATCTCCGGCCCGGAGATCATGTCGAAGTACTACGGCGAGAGCGAGGAACAGCTCCGTGAGGTCTTCGAGGAGGCCGAGGAGAACTCGCCGGCGATCGTCTTCATCGACGAGATCGACTCCATCGCGCCCAAACGCGGCGAGACGCAGGGCGACGTGGAACGCCGCGTCGTCGCCCAACTGCTCAGCCTGATGGACGGGCTCGAAGAGCGCGGGCAGGTCATCGTCATCGGTGCGACCAACCGCGTCGACGCTATCGACCCCGCACTGCGCCGCGGTGGCCGCTTCGACCGCGAGATCGAGATCGGCGTCCCGGACAAGGAGGGCCGCAAGGAGATCCTGCAGGTCCACACCCGCGGGATGCCCCTCTCCGAGGAGATCGATCTGGCCGGCTACGCCGAGAACACCCACGGCTTCGTCGGTGCCGACCTCGCGTCCCTGACCAAGGAGGGCGCGATGAACGCCCTGCGTCGCATCCGGCCGGAACTCGACCTCGAATCCGACGAGATCGACGCCGAGGTGCTCGAACACTTAGAGATCACCGAGAAAGACTTCAAGGAGGCGATGAAGGGGATCGAACCCTCCGCGCTCCGGGAGGTCTTCGTCGAGGTGCCCGACACCACCTGGGAGTCCGTCGGTGGCCTGGAGGACACGAAAGAGCGCCTCCGCGAGACGATCCAGTGGCCCCTGGAGTACCCCGACGTGTTCCGGTCGATGGACCTGGAAGCGGCGAAAGGCGTCCTCCTGTACGGGCCGCCCGGCACCGGGAAGACGCTGCTGGCCAAGGCCGTCGCCAACGAGGCCCAGTCGAACTTCATCTCGGTGAAGGGGCCGGAACTGCTGAACAAGTTCGTCGGCGAGTCCGAGAAGGGCGTCCGTGAAGTGTTCAGCAAGGCCCGCGAGAACGCCCCGACGGTGGTGTTCTTCGACGAGATCGACTCGATCGCGACCGAGCGCGGGAGCGGTCAGACCGACTCCGGCGTCGGCGAGCGCGTCGTCAGCCAGTTACTGACCGAACTCGACGGGATCGAGGAGATGGAGGACGTGGTCGTCGTCGCGACCACGAACCGACCGGATCTCATCGACGACGCCCTGCTGCGGCCCGGACGGCTGGACCGCCACGTCCACGTCCCGGTGCCCGACGAAGACGCGCGGCGCGCGATCTTCGAGGTCCACACCCGAGACAAGCCTCTGGCCGACGACGTGGATCTGGACCGCCTGGCCCGGCGGACCGAGGGCTACGTCGGTGCCGACATCGAGGCCGTCGCCCGCGAGGCGTCGATGGCCGCGACCAGGAGTTCATCCACAGCGTCGACCCCGAGGACATCGGCGACTCCGTCGGGAACGTGAAGGTCACGGCCGAACACTTCGAGGCAGCCCTCGACGAGGTCGGCCCGAGCGTCACCGAAGAGACCAAGGAACGCTACGCCGAGATCGAGAAGCGCTTCGACACCGCGGCCCCCGACATGGAAGAGGACAAGGTCGGCCGGACCTTCCAGTAGGTCCCTCCCTCGACCGGCTCTATTTCAATTCTTCTACTGCGCTGTTTTCGTACTGCACTGTTTTCCACTGCTTCCGCGTGTCCGGAACCGTTCGATAGCGACGGCCCTGGAGCGCAACGCCCTTGCCCCCACACTCCCGAGACCCGTCCATGCAGGCCACGGCACGGAACCACGTCGGGAAGCTAACGGGGCTGCTGACTGCGGTCTCGCTCGCGCTCGTGTTCGGCGCGGTCGGGGGTGTGATCCCCCAGCGACTCCTACCGCGTGCCCCGGAGACAGTCGTCGCGGCGATCCCCCACGTCAACGCGGCCATCAGTGCGCTCGCGATCGTCACGATCGTCGCCGGAATCCGTGCGATTCGTCGCGGCGACATCGACCGACACCGGCAACTGATGCTGACGACGTTCGGGCTGTTCGGGGCCTTCCTCACGCTGTACCTCTATCGCGTCGTCTTGGAGGGGCCGACCGACTTCACCGGCCCCGCGGCCGTCGAGACGTACGTCTACTTCCCGGTGCTGGGAATACACATCCTGCTCGCGATCCTCGCGATCCCGCTTGTCTACTACGTCCTCCTGCTGGCCGCCAGCTACCCCGTCGGGCAACTACGCGAGACGAACCACCCGCGTGCGGGGAAGGCGGCCGCGACGCTGTGGCTGATCTCGTTTTCCCTGGGGATCGTCGTCTACGCGATGCTGTACGTGTTCTGGTGACTACGACTCCCACTCCGCCCGGAGCAGGCCGAACCAGTGTGTGTCGCGCCACTCGCCGTCCAACCGCCAGTCCCTCCGGTGTTGCCCCTCTCGGGTGAAGCCCAGTCGTTCGAGAACCGCCACCGATCGGTCGTTGCCCCCGACCACGCGGGCCGCCCACTTCCGAAGCCCACGCTGGTCGAAGCCGTACGCGACCAGGCGGCTGGCCGCCTCCGTCGCGAACCCCTGATTCCAGGCGTCCGGGTCCAGCCAGTACGCGAGTTCGGCCGTCCCCTGCTCTGGTTCGTGGTCTGTCATGGCGACCAGGCCGACCCGGTCCGTCCGCTGCTGGACCTGCCCGGGGTCGTCGGTGTCCGCGTCGACACAGATCAGGAGGTGGACCGACTCCCCGTCGGCGAGTGTGTCCTCGTAGAACGTCTCCATCTGCTCGCCCGTCATCGGCTGTGGGTACGTTCCCCACCCCCACACCCGCTCGTCACAGAACACTGACTGCATCCAGTCGAGGTCCTCACGTTCGGGCGGCCGGAGGGCTGTCCGCTCGGTTTCGATGAAGGCAGGGCTCGGCATACAGTGGGCGGTGTAGTGGCAGCCGCTAAACGGTTTGGCTCGGTCCGGGGCGGCTCAGGGCCCGCGGGTCAGTTTTTCCCCGCTCGCGTTCGAGGGCTGCTCACGATGTTCGCGCCCCTCGTAGTCGTCGGCAGGTGCCGCCGACCCACCGATATCCGGTCGGACGACATCCCGATCCGTCTCCTCGCCCTCGATGTCGTAGGGGTATTCCCCGGTGACACAGCCGAGACAGAGGTCCGTCTGGCTCGTCTCCAGCGTCTCGGCGATGGCGTCGATGGAGAGATAGGACAGCGAATCGGACTCGATCTCGTCGCGGATCTCCTCGACGGACTGGTCGCCGGCGATGAGTTCGTCGCGGGAGGCCATGTCGATGCCCATGTAACAGGGCGCGACGATTGGCGGCGCACCGATCCGGACGTGGACCTCCTCAGCGCCGGCGTCCCGCAGGAGGCCGATGAGCTGTGTCGAGGTGGTCCCGCGGACGATCGAGTCGTCGATGATGGTCACTTTCTTGCCCTCGATCGTCGACTTGATCGGGTTCAGTTTCAGCCGGACGGCCCGCTCGCGCTCGTCCTGGGTGGGCATGATGAACGTCCGCCCGACGTAGCGGTTCTTCATCAGGCCCTCGGCGAACTCGATGTCGGAGCCGTCGTCTTGCGCGGCCTCGGCGTAGCCAGAGGCGAACGCTCGCCCGGAGTCGGGGACCGGGAGGACCACGTCGGACTCGACGCCCGACTCCTCCCAGAGTTTCCGCCCCAGTTCCCGCCGGACTTCGTAGACCAGGCTCTCGTCGATGGTCGAGTCCGGGCGGGCGAAGTAGACGTGCTCGAAGAAGCAGTGGGCCGTGTTCTCGCGCTCGATGAGCTGGTAGGTGTCGTACCCCGTGCCGTCAGGGTGGAGGACGACCAGTTCGCCCGGGCGAACGTCCCGGACGAGTTCGCCGTCCAGCGTGTCGATGGCGGCCGACTCGGAGGTGAGGACGTAGCCGTCCTCCAGTTCACCGATACACAGCGGACGGTTCCCTTCCGGATCGCGCACGCCCAGCACCGTCTCGTCGTGCATGATCGTCAGCGAGTACGAGCCGTGGATGCGCTCCATCGTCCGCTTGACCGCGCGCACCAGGTCCTCTTCAAGGAGGTTCCGTGCGAGGTCGTGGGCGATGACTTCGGTGTCGCCGTCGGAGGTGAACGCGTGGCCCAGATCGGCCAGTTCGTCGCCGATCTCGTCGGCGTTGACGAGGTTGCCGTTGTGCGAGAGGCCCAGCGACCCCGACTTGAACGACACCGAGAACGGCTGTGCACAGCAGGCGTTGACGCTGCCCGCCGTCGGGTACCTGACGTGGCCGATCCCGTTCGAGCCGTTCAGTGATTCGAGGTCACCGGGGCCGAAGGCGTCGCCGACGAGACCCATCTCGACGTGGCTGTGTTGCTGGAAGCCGTCGTGGGTGACGATGCCGGCCGATTCCTGGCCGCGATGCTGGAGGGCATAGAGGGAGTAGTAGAGGGGACGGGCGGCGTTTCGATCCCGAAGCGAGATGCCGACAACGCCGCACTTCTCGTGCATGGATTGTGGGCCTTATTCGCCAGCTTTCGACTGCCACTCGTAGTCTCGTCGCTTCGCCGACTTGCCGAAGCCACACGACGAACAGACCTTCTTCTTTACGTGATACGACTTCTCGCCACACCGGCGACACTTCGTGTGTGTCGTGGTGTTTTTCTTGCCTTGAGAGGGGGTTCCCTTGCCAGTCATGGGTTAATCGAGACGACGTTATCCCCGCGTATAATCGTTGTGTCTTCGTCTTCGATCACGAGGTTCATGTGCTGATCGTAGCCCGAGAGCTCTCCGGTGAAGATCTCGCCGCCCTTGAGTTGTACGGTAACTTCCTCACCGAGCGACGCTTCGAGCACGTCCAACGGTCGACCACTCATGTTCGGGAAGGATAGTGACGGGCGCTTAAACGTACCGTTTGCGCGCCCCGCTACACCTCGACACTGAAGGGAGCGTACTCGTCGGCACGAACGGCGAAGCCAGCCATGAGGTCGGCGGCCGCGTCGAGGTCGTCGGGATCGATCACTTCGACGGGCGTGTGCATGTAGCGGTTCGGGATGCCGACGTTGACCGAGGGGATACCCCCGCGGGCGGTGTAGAAGGCGTCGGCGTCGGTCCCCGTTCGGAGGCCGGTCGCCTGCAACTGGATGTCGAGGTCGTCGGCCGCGCCGGTCTCTCTGAGCGCCTCGACGAGGACGGGGTGGTTCGCGCTGCCCCGAGAGACCGCGGGTCCCGCCCCCAGGTCGACGCCCGTCGAGCGGTCGCTCGGCGTGTCCGGGGAGTCGGTCGCGTGCGTGACATCTGCCGCGAGGACCGCGTCCGGTGCCAGCTCGAACCCGACCATCTTCGCGCCCTGGAGGCCGACCTCCTCTTGGACCGTCGAGACGGCGTGGACCGTCACGTCGGTGCCGCGCTCGGCCGCTCGCCGCAACCCTTCTGCGGCGGCCCAGATGCCGACCCGGTTGTCCATCCCGCGGGCCGAGAGGCGGCCGTTGGCCAGTTCACCGATCGTCTGGGTGAACGTCACCGGGTCCCCGCGGTCGACCAGTTCCTCGGCTTCGTCGCCGTCAGTCGCGCCCACGTCGACGTGTTGCTCGGCGATCTCCGGGACTTCGCCGTTCCCGTTTTGCTCCCGGAGGTGGATCGCCGTCTGACCGACGACGCCCGACACCGGGCCGTCGGCGCTGTGGATCGTGACGTGTTGGCCCCGCGAGACCGTCTTGTCCGACCCGCCGATCCGCGAGAGGCGGAGGAAGCCGTCGTCGGTGAAGTCCCGGACCATGAACCCGATCTCGTCGCCGTGGCCGGCCAGGGCCACCGAGGGTTCGCCGCCCTCGACGGTCGCGACGGCGTTGCCGTAGTCGTCGACGGTCACGTCGTCCGCGAACTCACTGACGTAGTCGATCCAGACCCGCTGACTGTCGGTCTCGTAGCCCGAGGGGCCCGGCGTCGACAGCAGCGATTCGAGGAACGCGCGTCGGTCGTCGTCCATGGCCACCCGTTGCGCTGTCGCCGGTATGAATCATCCGGAAAAGAGATAAACCACGCCCGTGTAGCTCCTCGTGTATGACGAAGATCACGTTCTTCGAACTCCACCTCGACGGGTCGGAGTTCACGGCGAACGCACCGGGGAGCGGACAGAGCGAGACCGACGAAGAGTCGACGGCGACCGAGACGGACGACTCGGGCGCGAATCCGCTGGCTGCGCTCGTGGGCCTGGCGGTCCTCGTCGGCCTCGCCGTCGCCGCGAAGAAACTGCTGGGCGGTAGCGACGAACTGCCGTCGGTCGAAGCCGAGGAGTGACGCCACCGGGGAGAAGGCCTATCCCGGTCGCCCCCGTCTTGCGGGTATGGGCCTGTATCATAGCGTCCGTGCCGTCGCCGGGGCGTCCGGCGACGGTCCGATCGACTGGGCCGCCGTCGCAGAAGCCGCCAAGGAGTCGACCGAGCCGGGCGATCTGACCGTCTCCGACGCCGAGCGGACCGGCTACGCGACCGACGTGCGGGACGCACGCGACCGGGTCCGGGCGGTCGGCGAGATCGACTTCGACCTCCCGGAGACCGTCGAGATCCAGCACCGCCACCACTGGATCGACGCCAACGTCGAGACGTTCAAGCGGGTGATGGCACCGATCGAACAGCAGGCCGACCACATCCCCGGTATCGCCCGGATCGTCAACACCGGGTCGATGGCTTTTGCCTCTCCTTCCTGGCCAACAACGTCCTCGGCCAGTACGACCCGCTGTTGCTGGCCGACGGCGACGAGCACGCGCTGTACTTCGTCCGGCCGAACATCCGCCGGGTCGCGGACCAACTGAACGTCGACGGCGACCGGTTCCGCCGCTGGATCGCCTTCCACGAGGTCACCCACGCCGCCGAGTTCGGCGCCGCGCCGTGGCTCTCCCAGCACATGGAAGACGCGATGGAAGAGGCCGTCCAGAATCTCTCGGGCGGCAGCCTCGACCGCGAGTCGCTGGGCGAACTCGACACGACGATGACCGCCGTCGAGGGGTACGCGGAACTCCTGATGGATCGGGCCTTCGACGACGAGTACGACGACCTGCGAGCGAAGATCGACGCCAGGCGGCAGGGTCGAGGCCCCATCGCCGAACTGGTCAGAGAGCTGCTGGGCATGCGGATGAAACGCCAGCAGTACGAACGCGGGAAGGCCTTCTTCGACACCGTGGCCGACGCACGCGGCGTCGCGGCGGCGGGACGTGTCTGGGAGTCACCGGACAACCTCCCGACCGACGCCGAGATCGAGGACCCGCAGTTGTGGATCGACCGGATCGACCCCTGAGAGCTACCGGCCGCCGATGGAGGTGTGTCTACACCTGAGTGCTATACCGTTCCTATCGGTAGGATAGAGCGTGCCCACGAGCCAGTACGAACCGTCCGCGACGCTGAGGCCGGCCGCGCCCGACGGCTACGGCGACCCGGAGGAGTTTCACTACTCGCTGCCGATTATGTTGGCGCTGATCCTGCTATTGGTCGGTCCAGCGCTGTTCGTGTTCGGGACGCTCCTGTGGGACGGCCAGGGCGCCGCACTGGCCGACTTCTTCGGTGTCACGGTCACGGACGACGCGGGCTTCGAAGCGACCATCCCGATCGCTATCGGCGGCGTGTTCGTCGCCGCCGTCGTGGTCGTCACCGTCCTCCACGAACTCGTCCACGGGCTCGTGTTCCGACTCCAGGGCTACCGCGTCTCCTACGGCGCGGCCCCGCAACTGGGCGCGTTCTACGCCGCCGCGTTCCACCAGTTCCAGGCCCGGAACGACACGATCCTCGTCGGGATCGCGCCGCTGATCGTGCTCGACGCGCTCCTGGTTCCACTGTTTTTCGTGCCGATCCCGGTGGTGGCGGTGTTCGCGTTCGTCGCGGTGCTTTTCAACACGCTGGGGGCCGCCGGTGACATCTACCTCCTGGCGCGACTGCTCCGGATGCCGAGGGGCACGCTGTTGTACGACAGCGACATCCGTCACTCCTACGTCCTCTATCCCGAAGCCTGACACGGACCGGTCGCCGTCGCCGCTCTGTCGGTTCGTCGGCACCTCGCCGATCGATTAAAACCCGGTTTGAACGAACGGTATCTTATCAGCACTGTCCGGTGAACGACCGGTATGCGAACGCAGTACACCGCCGCCCTGTTCGTCGCGCTGCTCGTCGTGTCGCTCGTCGCGGCCGGCACCGGCTTCGCCGTGGTACCCCCGGGAGGCGACGCCCCGTCCAGTCAGAACGCGACCGGGCCAGCAGCCCCGACACCTGCCGACGGTTCCGAAACTGGCGCGACCGGTGCCGTCGCCCAGTTCGGTTCCGAGGCCGCGTTCGACGGCTACGTCAGCCAGGGACTGCTCCGGACCGAACAGCGCCAGCCCCGCTCACGACTGGTGTTCGACAACACACTCGAACTGACCACAGACACCCCCCAGGCGGCGAACTTCGCAGCCGGTGACGGCGGCGGGAGCACGACCACGGCCGAGGCACCGTCGCGCGTCGGCACGACGAACGTCCAGATCGCCGGCATCGACGAACCGGACCGGCTCAAGACCGACGGCCGGAACTTCTACTACGCACCGTCCCGGCCACGGGGACACGTCCCCGTCTTCCGGCCCCGCGGTCGCCCGGCGGACGTGTCGCCGCCGGCGGCGTCCGACCACGACACGCACGTCGTCGACGTGACCGAGCCGGCGGCGCCGTCGGCCATCGGCGAGATCGACGACTCCGGGAAACTCCTCCAGACCGGCGACACGCTGGTCGTCGTCGGCCACCGCACGATCACCGGCTACGACGTGAGCGACCCCGAATCCCCCGAGCAGGCCTGGGAGCACCCGCTGAACCACACCGCCGTGACCGCCCGGATGCAGAACGGCACCGTCTATCTCGTCACGCGGTCCGGCGTGAGCCTCGACACGCCGTGTCCGATCACCCCTCTCGGTGGCGACCACACGATCCCCTGTGGTGATGTCTACCGGCCCGGTACACAGATCCCGGTCGACGCGACCTACACGGCGCTGTCGATCGACGCCGCTGGCGGGACGGTCGAGGACTCGGTCACCTTCGTCGGGACCAGCCGGAACACGGTCGTCCACATGTCCCCGGACGCGCTGTACGTGACGTACACCGATTCGACGAGCCACGCCCGGCAACTGGGCGCGTTCCTCCGGACCGAGTTCGACGAGACGCCCGCGCACGTCGAGGAGCGGATCGCGGAGATCCAGTCCTACGATATCTCCGCCCGGGCGACGAACCGGGAGATCGACCGAGTGTTCGAGCAGTGGCTCGCGACGCTGCCCACGGAGGAACGTAAGCGACTCCGCGAGGCGTTTACCCGGGAGTTCGCCGACTACCGTGCCGCCAGACAGCGCAACGCGACCACGACCGGGATCGTCCGTCTCGCGGTCGACGGGACGGCCCTCTCCGTCGAAGCGACCGGTACGGTCCCGGGCAGACCGCTGAACCAGTTCTCGATGGACCATCACGAGGGGACGCTGCGGATCACGACGACGATCCCCGCGGTCGGGAGCGCCGACAGCGCGAACGACCTCTACGTCCTCGACAGCCGAACCCTGGACGAACGCGGTGCGGTGACCGACATGGGCGTCACCGAGCGCGTCTACTCCGTCCGGTACGTCGACGAGACGGCCTACGTCGTCACGTTCCGCCGGATCGACCCCTTCCACGTCGTCGACCTCTCGGACCCGGACGAACCCGAGGTGACCGGCGAACTGAAACTCCCCGGCTTCTCGTCGTACCTCCACCCGATCGACGACGACCACGTCCTCGGGATCGGGAAGGAAGACGGGGCGGTCAAGACCGTCCTGTTCGATGTCTCCGACCCGTCGGACCCGTCGATCGACGATCAGCGGGTCCGACACACCCGCCACTGGTCGGCGATCTCACGGAGCCACCACGCCTTCACTATCGACCGCAAACACGGCGTCTTCGTCCTCCCGACCGGTGAGGACGCCATTGTCGTGAACTACACCGACGGCTCGCTGTCCGAGACGGCGACGGTTCGGACCGATGGGACCGTCACGCGCACTCGATACGTCGAGGACTACCTCTACGTGTTCAGCGGCGAGGAAGTCGTCGTGGTGGACGAACGAACCTGGGACCGGGAGACGACGCTCGCGCTGGAGAACTGACTACTTCCGATTTCGGCCCGGTGACTGGCCGTTACCGTCGGCTGCGCGCGGGTGCTCGTCCTCGGTGCGCTGTTGCTCGCGCAGCGCCTCGCCCGGCGTCCGACCGCGCTGGACCGGATCGTTCCGTTCCTCGTAAGCGATGCCGCCGATGCTGTCGGGGATCGTGAACCAGGCGAGGACGCCACCCACCGCGGTGGCGCCGACGGTCGCACCGGCCACGAGCGAGAGCGGGCACCGCTGTACAGCGTCACCAGCCCCATCGACAGGCCGACAAGCAGCGCGAACCCGATCTTCAGCCGTTTGACGAAGACCTTCCGGTCGTCGTCGGAGATGGAGGGGCCGACCATCAGCGCTCACCCACCCCAGCACCCATCAGTAGAACCCCCGCTCGACATCCTCGTCGATAACGTCCTCGAACTCCTTGTCGAGAAGCTCTTCGGCCTCCTCGAAGGTGTCGGTGAGGTCGTCCATCCGTTCGGGGCGGTCGTGCTGTTCGAACTCCATCGGGCCGTAGGCGGGCGAGTCGACGGCGTCCATGATGTCTTCGAGCATCGCTTTCGGTGTCGTCGGGGCGTCGGCGTGCGTTTCGAGGACCGTCTCTAGCTTCTGTGCTTTCTCCTCGGCCTCGTCTTCGTCGTCGACACCCTGCTGGACGCCGAACAGGCCGCTCCCCTCCTCGGGAAAGAGCGGATCGATGTCGTCGTCGATCCGCCGGGCGACCTGCGAACCGACCCCCTGGACCTCGAAGGGGTTCTTCGCGTAGGTCTTCATCTGGTAGACGCCCGCATCGGGGTGGCCGAAGTAGATGTCCTCGCCGATTCCGTTCGCGCGGTCGCCCCCGACGGCTCGCCAGCCGCCCGGGTCGGCACTGCTCTCCGTAACGTCGTCGAGGATATCCTGCCAGTCACGAACGCGCATTGTCGATTCGATGTTCGGTCCGGCACCGAATGAAGGCATCGGTCCGTGAGAGAAGCTGACGCGCCGGCACCGAACCCTTTTCCAGGCCGGCGCCGCCACCGCCGGTATGGAGAGTGAGGCGAACGTGCTCGGGGGCGACCTCGACGACTGCTCGATGGACCCCCTGACGGGGTTCATGCGGGACGGCTACTGCTACCCCCTCCAGCGCGACCCGGGGCGACACGAGATCTGTGCGGTGATGACCGAGTCGTTCCTCCAGTACAGCAAGGCACAGGGCAACGACCTGGTCACGCCCAGACCGGAGCTGAACTTTCCGGGACTGGACCCGGGCGACCGCTGGTGTGTCTGTGTCCCGCGATGGACCGAGGCCGAGGAGGCGGGCCACGCGCCCCCGGTCGTCCTCGACGCGACGAGCGAGGCGGTGCTGGAGGACGTTCCCCTGGAGACCCTGCGGGCGTACGCCCACGGCGAGAACGGAGACTGACCCCTCGAACGCGGTGTCGTTTCAATTGCTG
Organism: Haloarcula pelagica; assembly: GCF_030127105.1. Taxonomy (NCBI): domain Archaea; kingdom Methanobacteriati; phylum Methanobacteriota; class Halobacteria; order Halobacteriales; family Haloarculaceae; genus Haloarcula; species Haloarcula pelagica. The sequence continues at coordinate 3,518,883 of NZ_CP126161.1, forward strand.
CGTTCCCGAATCCCGTCGATCCAGTCCGGAGCGCCGCGCTCCGGTGGCTTTCCGCTCATATTATCAGAATTTGAGAAGCGCGGAGAACGTTAAAGACCGTCTCCGGGGGAGATACACGTAACATGATCGACAGCCCGATCGCGTGGTACAAACGACAGATACGACGGTCGCTCGATCTCGTCGGTGTCGCCGACTCGATCGAACGGAAAGTACTGGCGGCTGTGGCGATCCAGTTCGGTGTCTCCGTCGGGACGGCCGTCGTCGCGCTGGCGGTCGACGGCCTCCTCCAAGTCGTCCTCGTGGGGGTGTTGCTCGCGGGGGCCGCCGTCGCCTTCACCAACACGGTCTTCATCACCCGCGAGGACCTGGTCGACCCGATCACGACGCTGGCCGACCGTGCGGACCGGATCGCCAGCGGCGAGGTTGACGTGGCGGTTCCCGAACACGACCAGGACGACGAGGTCGGCAGCCTCGTCGACTCGTTCGGTGCGATGCAGGGCCACCTCGATGTCGTCTCCCGGCAGGCCGACGCCCTCTCGCGCCAGGCGTTCGACGACGAGATCCTGGAGACGGAGGTGCCCGGGACCTTCGGTGAGTCGCTGGACCGGATGGCCGACAACCTCGAAGCCTACACGACCGAACTCCAGGAGATGACCGCACAACTGGAGACCCGTTCCGAGCGGCTCCAGGAACTCGTCGAGGCTTTCGGCGCGGCCGCCGAGCAGGCCAAAGACGGCGACCTCACGGCGACGATCGACCTCGATGTCGAGGGGAACGACGACGAGGCCGTCGACGCGGTCGTCCGGAACTACAACGAACTCGTCGGGACGCTCTCCGAGACGCTCGGAGAGGTCACGACCTTCGCCGGGTCGGTCTCGGAGGCCAGCAGCCGAGTCAGCGAGAGCATGGCCGAGGTCGACCGGGCGAGCGACGAGATCGCCCGGTCGGTACAGGAGATCTCGTCGGGCGCGAGCACGCAGACCGACCTCCACGACGATGTGGCGAGCGAGATGAACACCCTCTCGGCCACCGTCGAGGAGATCGCCGCGACCGCGGACGACGCGGCCAGTACCGCCCGGACCGCTGCCGAACGCGGCCAGCAGGGCCGCGACGAGGTCGCCGACGCCATCGAGGAACTCGATCGCCTGGAGGAGCGGATCGACCACATCGCCGAGTCCGTCGAGGGACTGGTCGACCACGTCGCGGAGGTCGACGACATCATCGGGGTCATCTCCGAAGTCGCCGAGGAGACGAACATGCTCGCGCTGAACGCCTCGATCGAGGCCGCCCGCGCCGACGAGTCGGGCGCCGGCTTCGCCGTCGTCGCCGACGAGGTCAAAGCCCTGGCCGAGGAGACCCGCGACTCCGCCGACGACATCTCCGGGCTCATCGAGGAGGTCCAGGACGCCGCCCAGCACACTGCCGGCGACGTTCGGGAGATGCACGACCAGGTGACCGACTCGACGAGCACGATCGAATCGGCCCTGCGGGACTTCGAGGACATCGTCGACGTGGTGGGCGAGGTCGACGAAGCCATGCAGGAGATCTCCGACGCGACCGCCGAGCAGGCCGAGACGACCCAGGAGGTCGTCACGATGGTCGAGGAGGTCGGCGAGGTCAGCGACCGGACCAGCCAGGAGGCCGAGAGCGCCGCCGCGGCGACCGAGGAACAGACCGCGACGATCACCGAGGTCAGCAACGACATCGAGGGTGTCGCCGGCCGGACCGACGACCTGATGGCGCTGCTGTCGACGTTCGAGCTAGCGGACGACGCGACGCCGACCGTCGAGGATCGCCCGACGGCCGTCGCGGACGGCGGCCGCTGATCCCCACCGACAGCGTTTTTCCGTGGCTCCCCGTGACACGACTCGTGCAACTTCGCGGCGTCGTCGTCGAGGTGGCCGAGCCGAAAACCGTCAGCACTCAGTACGGCGAGAGCGATCTCTGTGAGGTGACCGTTCGCCCGGAACAGGGAGCCGGCGAGCCGACCACGGTGACCCTGTGGGGCAAGTGGACCGAGACCGCCGAGTATCTCGACGCCGGGATGGAGCTCGCGGTCTACGACGCCGACGAGCGCCAGTACCAGGGCGAGACACAGTACTCGGTCGGCGGCGACGCCAGCGTCGTCGTCGAACCCGACTTCCTGGTCGACGTGACCGACATCCGGGCGTGGGTCCAGTGCCCCCGGATGTACTACCTGCGGAAACTCGACGGGGCCGAACTGGCCTACCCGCTCGTCAAGGGGACCGTCGTCCACGAGGTGTTCGGCGACCTGCTCCGCGGCCGGGACCTGGAGGCGGCGATCGAGGAGCAGGTCGAAGCGGCCGGACTCGATATCGGCCTGCTGGGTCGCGAGGCCGCGGAAGTCGCCGGCGACGTGCGCGACCACGCGGCGGCCATCGAGGGGTGGCTGAACCAGGGCACCCTGACCGAACGCGACGAGTGGCGCTCGGAGATGACGCTCATCTCCGAACGCTACGGGATGAAAGGGCGGGCCGACGCCGTCCGTCGGGGGATGCCCGTCGAGTTGAAGACCGGCAAGAACACCAAGCGGGAGCCGCGCTTCCAGGACAAGATCCAGGCGACCGCCTACGCCCTGATGCTGGGCGAGCGGGCCGCCAGTACGCTTGCCGCGAGCGACGTGATGGCCGACGGCGGTGCGACCAGCCCGCTGGCGGCCGCGCCCGATACCGGGACCCTGCTGTACACGAAAAACGCCGCCGTCGACCGGAACGAAGAGAGCGGCGACCTCTCGCCGGCGAAAGAGTTCTCGATCGGCACCGGACTGCTCCAGTACGTGGTCCGCACCCGCAACGAGATCGCGGCGATGGAACACGACGCCGGCGTCCCGACGGGCTACGAGGGCAACGCGAAGTGCGAGTACTGTTTCGAACAGGACACCTGTATGGCCGTCTCCGGCCGCCTCGACCAGGAATCGAAGGCGGGCCAGGTGGGCGTGGCGATCCCGGAGGAGGAACGGGAGTACTTCGAACGGTTCTACGAGGCCATCGAGGCCGAACGCCGGGCTGTCCACCGCGAGTACGCCAAACTCTGGGAGCAGACGCCCGAGGAACGGGCCGACGACGACCGGGCGCTGGTCGACCTGGAACCGCTGGGTCGGCGCGAACTCGACGGCGGGCGCTGGGAACTGCGCGCCCGCGGGACCGGCGCCGTCTCGAAGATCCGCGAGGGCGACCTCGTGCTCGCCAGCGACGGCCACCCGATCACTGGTGACGCGGAACTGGCCCGCGTCGAGCGCATCGGCGGTGACGACACCGATGGCGTCGACGGCGGCCGCGAGATCGTCGTCACCGCCGACGAACCCCTCTCTGTGCGCCGGCTGGATGTCTACCCGTCGGAACTGACGACCGACCGGCTCCAGAACGCGCTCCACGACGCCCTGTTGACCCAGTCGCCCGAACAGAAGGACGTGCTCTTCGGCCGTCGCGCCCCCGAGTTCGACGAGCCAGCGGAGACGTTCATCGACAACAACGCGGCGCAGGACGCCGCCGTCAGCCGCGCCCTCGGCGCCGAGGACTTCGCGCTCGTCCACGGCCCGCCCGGAACCGGCAAGACCTACACGCTCGCCCGGATGGTCCGGGCGCTGATCGACCGCGGTGACCGAGTCCTGCTGTCGGCGTTTACGAACCGTGCCGTCGACAACGCGATCGAAGCGCTGGAGGAGCAGGGCTACACCGACATCGTCCGCGTCGGCACCGAGAGCGGCGTCCGCGAGGACATGCAGAAATATCGGCTCGAACAGTCGGGCGATCCCGGAGTGTGCAAGCGAACTCCAGACCGCACAGGTCGTCGCCGCGACGACGGCGACCTGTGGCTCGACGGCGATAGCGAGCCAGTCGTTCGACACCGTCGTCGTCGACGAGGCCGGCCAGTTGACCGAGCCCGGCACGCTGGCGGCGACGACGCTCGGCGATCGGTTCGTCCTCGTGGGCGACCACCAGCAGCTCCCGCCGGTCGTCCAGTCCGAGGACGAGACGCTCACGCGGTCGCTGTTCGAGCGCCTCATCGACGCCCACCCCGAGGCCGGCGTCATGCTCGACAAGCAGTACCGGATGGCACAGCACATCCAGGCCTTTGCCTCTCGGGAGTTCTATGACGGGGCGTTACGACCCGCAAGCGGTGCGGTGGCGGCCCAGCGGATCGACGACCTCGACGGCGTGTCGACCGAGACACTCCCCGCGAACCTCCGCGACCGCGTCTCGTTCGTCGACCCCGACGGCGCTCGCACCGGGAACACGAACCCAACGGAGGCAGACGCCGTCGCCGACGTGGTCCGGGCCTACCGCGAGGCCGGCGTCGACGCCGGCGATATCGGGGTCATCGCCCCTTCCGCGCACAGGTCGCGGAACTGAACCGGCGGCTCCCGGAGGTGGCTGTCGACACCGTCGACCGGTTCCAGGGCTCCAGCAAAGAGGTCATCGTCGTCTCCTTCGTCGCGACGGGCAGTCTGGAGGGGCCGCTGTTCGAGGACTACCGCCGCATCAACGTCGCGCTCACCCGGGCGAAGAAAGCCCTCGTGCTGGTCGGCGACCGGGACGCGCTCGCCACCGACGCGGTGTACGGACGGATGGTCGAGTGGGCAGCGGGTGAGAGCGGCCGCACCACGCCCGGGGTGTATCGACGCCGAACGGACCTGGTACACAAGTGGTTTTTACTGCCGGGATTCACATGAGATACTCAATGGACGGTCCGGAGCCCGACCGAAACCCGTCGGACACCGCCGATTGGGCCACCCGCATCGACGACGAGGCCGACGTACTCCCGCCGGACGACGACTCGCCGGACGCGGGCCGTGACCAGCCTGACGAGGCGGTCGAGCAGTTCGATCCGGTCACGGAGCCGCCGCCAGACCCGCAACGCACGGTCGTCGAGGACCTGACGGCCTACTTCGAGGCGTACGACGGCGATTTCGCCCCCGCCCCGTCGCTCTCGTTCCTGGAATCGGAGTTCTTCGATTTCGACTATCGTGAAGGGGTCGAGGAGATCGACCGGTACTGGGTGGACGAACCCTTCGCCTACGTCGCGATCCTCGACGACGGCGGCGACATCGGGTATCACGTCGTCGAACCGACGCTCTCGGAGTTCGAGCGGTACGTTCGCGAGGATATCATGGTCGACCTCCGTGACGTGTTGATGCACGTCCGCCCCGACGAGAGCGACCGGAAGGAACGGCTGACGGGGGAGCTGGATACGCTGTTGAGCCGGTACGCACGGGAGGCAAAACCCGGCTCACTGCACAAGATCCGGTACTACATCGAGCGGGACCTGCTGGGCTACGACCGGATCACCCCCCTGCTGGCCGACCGGAACCTCGAAGACATCTCGTGTGACGGGACGGACGTGCCGGTGTACGTCTACCACCGGGAGTACCGCGATATGCGGACGAACGTCTCGTTCTCGGCCGACCGGCTGAACTCGCTCGTGGTCCGACTGGCCCAGCGGTCGGACAAACACATCTCCGTGGCCGACCCGATGGTCGACGCCAGCCTCCCCAACGGCTCGCGCATCCAGTTGACCCTGGGGACGGAGGTCAGCTCCCGGGGGTCGAACTTCACGATCCGGCAGTTCTCGGACGTGCCGCTGACGCCGATCGATCTGATCCAGTTCGGGACCTTCTCGGTCGAGACGATGACGTACTTCTGGATGGCGATCCAGAACAACCTCTCGCTTTTGTTCGCCGGCGGGACGGCCTCCGGGAAGACGACCTCGCTGAACGCCATCTCGATGTTCATCCCCGAGAAGAACAAGGTCATCTCGATCGAGGACACCCGCGAGATCACGCTCCCCCACGAGAACTGGATCCAGAGCGTCACCCGGGAGGGCCAGGCCTCCGGTAGCGGCGACATCGGGATGTACAAACTGCTCCAGGCCGCCTTGCGCCAGCGCCCGGAGTACCTGCTTGTCGGCGAGATCCGGACCGAACGACAGGTGGCGCTCGCTTTCTTCCAGGCGATGGCGACCGGCCACGCCGCCTACACCACCATGCACGCCGATTCGACGGAGACTGTCCTCTCACGCTTGCAGAACCCACCGCTGTCGGTCCCCGAACAGATGGTGCGAAGCTGGATATCGCGGCGATCCAGCAGCAACTGTTCGTCGGGGACCGCCGTGTGCGGCGCAACGTCGGCATCTCGGAACTCGAACGGGGCGACGAGGGGTCGACGGGCGTCCGTGACATCTACGAGTGGAACCCCGCGACCGACGGCTTCGAGGGGGCACAGCGGTCCAAGAAGCTCCGGGAGATCATGTACCGGAACGGCTGGGACGAACAGCGCCTCCAGTTGGAACTCTCGCGACGGGAGCGACTGCTGCGATACATGGTCGAGCGGGACATCGCCGACTACGAGTCCTTCCAGGCGATCGTCTGGGAGTACGACCGGAACCCCGAGGACGTGATCGAACTGCTGGACCGGGGCCGCCTGGAGCAACTGATCTGACGATGGCGACCACGGAACAGTCCGAGACCCAGCGGTGGCTCGTCCGAAAGACGGCCTGGCTCTACGAGCCGCTCAGGCGCTTTTTCGCGACGCGGACGGACCGGCACCTCGGGCTCCGGGAGCAGCTCAACGCGGCTCGGATGCCGGTGACCGTCGAGGCGTATCTCGCCAGGTCGGCGGTTCTGGCGATCATCACGGGTGTTCTCGGGGCCGGGATCGGGCTGGCGATCAGCTGGTGGGCGGCCACGACCGGCGTGCTGTCGACGCTGTCCGGGGTCTCGGGGACCGGAGCACTGGGGCGGTTCGTCAGCGACAACCGGACGCTCGTGGTCAGTCTCGTCCTTCCGGTGGTGTCGGGGACGCTGCTTGCCGTCGGGACCTGGTACGTCCGGTACTACCTGCCCAGTCAGCGAGCGACGGCCAGGGCGCGGCGGCTCGCGCTCGTCTACCCCTCCGGCGTGACCTACATGTACGCGCTCTCCCGGGGCGGGCTAGACATCGTCGAGATCCTCCGCCGACTCGCCGAGGACGAGGAGACCTACGGCGAGGTCGCCCGGGAGGCCGCGCTCGTGACGAACCAGATGGACTACCTCGGCAGGGACTTCCTCCAGGCGCTCCGGGAGGCCAGCGAGGTGACGCCGTCGCCCCTGCTCAGTGACTTCTTCAGCGACTTGCTGAGTATCGTCGAGTCCGGGGATCGGTCGACTCGTTCCTCGCGGATCAGCGCGAGGACGCTATACAGGACGCGCGCTCGGTGCAGGCGGAGTATCTGGAACGGGTCGAACTGTTCGCGGAGGTGTACGTCACACTGTTGATCGCCGGCCCGCTGTTCGTCCTCATCCTGCTGATGGTCATCGGAATCACCGGTACGTCGACGCTGCGGGAGGTAAACGCCATCGTCTACGTCGGTATCCCGCTGGGGTCGACGCTGGCGATCCTCGTCCTCGACCAGTTGGGCGCGCCGTTCCGGCAGCGCACGCTCGCGGCCACCGAGCCGATCCTGGAGCCGCCGACCGTTCCGGACGACCAGGCCGCGAAGGCCTACGCGAAGCGGAAACGTCGGGCGCAGTTGCTCGACACGCTCACCCATCCGTGGCGGCTGTTCCTCGACCGGCCGCCTCACGTCCTCACGTTGTCGGTCCCGCTCGCCGCCGCGGTGGTCGGTGCCCTCGTCGCCGGTGACCTCGCCTCGGTCGGCCTGTCGGCGCTATTCGACACGCCGCTGCGAACGACGGTTCTGCTGATCGTCGTGCCGCTGTTCGTCGCGCTCGTCCCGCTGGCAGCGTTCCAGGAACTCCGGCAGCGACGCCTCGATACGATCCGGCGCCGGTTCCCGAACGTCCTCTCGTCGTGGGCCAGTGCCAACCGGATGGGGTTGCGGCCCTCGGAGGCACTCCGTCTGGCGAGCGAGCGGGCCGACACGGCCCTCTCGGCGGAGATGCGCCGGGTGAACGATGAGACGGAGTGGTTCGACGACCTCCGTGGGGCGCTGTTACGTCTCGCTCGCCGGTCCCGGACCAGGATCGTCACGCGGACGCTACGGCTCATCGTCGAGGCCGACGAAGCCAGCGGGAACCTCGACGAGACACTGTCGGTCGCCGCCGAGGACGCTCGGATGCAGCGCGAACTCGAACGGGCGCGGACCCGGGAGCTATCCTCGTACGTCGTCGCCGCGCTCGTCTCCTTTTTCGTCTATCTGGCCATCCTCCTGTTGATCAACGAGTTCTACTTCGAGCAGGCGGTCGCGGTGGGCCAGCAGGCGACTACGGACGCGGAACTGCCGGTGAGTCTCCAGTCGATCGACACGGCAGGGTTCAAACTCGCCTTCATCCACTCGTCGCTGGTGCAGGCTCTGTTTATCGGGCTCGTGGCCGGAAAGCTATCGAGCGGGCGAGTCCTGGCGGGTCTCAAGTACAGTCTCGGACTGATGATCGTGACGGTCGTCGCGTTCGGGGTGGTCTGACGTGAACGGGCACTCGCTGTGCGACGACGGTCGCGGCCAGTCGGCCGTCATCGGATTCGTCCTGATGTTCGGCCTGTTGATCCTCCTGATGAGCGTCCTCCAGGTGAGCGCCGTTCCCGCCTGGAACCAGGGTGAGGAGTTCGCTCACAGCCAGCAGGTCCGCAGCGAACTCGAACTGTTGCGCGACGACGTGACCACGGCGGCCGCGACCGGGCGGGTGACCTCCGAGTCGGTCACGCTCGGGCTCCGGTACCCGAGACGCCCCTTCCTGCTCAACCCCGCCGATCCGGCGGGTCGGCTCAACACGACGACCCCGGGAGCCGTCGAACTGGAGAACCTCACGGCCAGCGGCGAGACGGGCGACTACTGGGCCGGTGGGACACAGCGGTTCGAGACGCGCCACCTCGTCTACCGGCCGCAGTACAACGAGTACGACAACGCGCCGACGACGGTGCTGGAGAACAGTGTCCTCTACGACCGCTACGGGGAGCGGGCTCGTCCGCTGACATCGGAACGAGTGGTCGCCGGACGGCGAATCACGCTCGTGATGCTGAACGGCTCGCTGTCGCGGAGCGCGACGACCGCAACGGACATCGAACTGACGCCGGTCAGCGCGCCCGAGCAGGTGACCAGTGTCGAGGGCGACGGACCGGTCCGGCTCCGACTGCCGACTCGACTCGACAGAGAGGCGTGGAACGAACTCCTTCGCGACGAGTTCGTCCGGAACGGGGCCACGTCCACGACAACGTCACGGTCACATCGGGGTCGCCGTACGATACGGTCACGATCACACTCGAACGCAACCAGACGTACGATCTGCGGATGGCGAGAGTCGACATCGGCGAGCAGTCGACTCAGGCCCCGGCTCACTACATCACTGCCGACGAGAGCGGGCTGGCGACCCTGTCGAGTGGCCGCTCACAGCGGGTCGTCTTCGAGGTCAGGGACCGGTTCAACAACCCTGTCAGCGGTGTCCGGGTGAACGCGACCGTCGGAACCAACGGGAGCGTCTCGCCGGTCGATCCGGTGACGGACCGGCAGGGACACGCCACCTTCCGCTACACCGCGTCGACGCCGGGAACGGCACGGATCGACGGGACTTTGGGGACGAGTCCCGGGGCGCTTGAGACCGCGACGGTCCGTGTCGACGTGGCCGGCGGCGCGACGACCACCGGGAGTGTGGACGGCGAAGGGCCGCTCGTGACCGGCATCGACACGTCGGCCACGACCGCCAGTGGGCAGTCGATCCCACGGGGTGAGACCACGAACCTGACGGCGACGGCCACGGACTTCCAGCGCGGCGGGGTCGACATCTACGCGGTCGAGTGGTGGTCCGACAGGGCCACGCCCGGCGGCGGCCCCGGCAGCGGGTTCGCGTTTGCGCCGGCCGACGGGGAGTACGACAGCGTCGACGAAACCGTCACCGCCCCAGTCGACACGACCGGCTGGGACACGGGGACGCACAACCTCTCTGTTCGCGCTCGGGACGCCAACGGGAACTGGGGGCCTGTCGAGTCGTACACGGTCGTCGTCACGGCCGGCAGTACCGACCCGCCGGGCGCGCTGGCCTACGACGACGAGAACGAGAACGGCCGGTACGACAGCGGGGAGACGACCTATACGCGATCCCAGTTGGAGAGCGGCCTCGACGACGACCGCGTGAACCTCGTCGTCCCGGCCGACGTGGGCAGCTTGAACCTCCGCGGCGGCGAGCTGAGAACCCGGAGCATGGTCATCCGAGCCGAGATCGACACCAGGGGTGGCGACGTGAAACTGACCGCCGAGCGGACAGTCGACATCGCCGGGACGACGGTACTCGCGCGTGGCGGGAACATCGAACTCACGGCGGGCGAGGGCGGGTCCGGCCGACTGATCGCCACCGGGGCGACGATAGACACCAACCGGGACATCGTGTTGCGGTCCGACGGCGATATCTCCCTCGATGGTGCGACGGTCAGTGCCGGTCGCGGTGCCGACATCGAAGTCGACCTGGGCACGGGGCGCGCGACGCTGTTCGTCGGCGGGGCGAGGATCGTAGACAGCGACGACACAATCGACTACGAACCCGCGGACGCTTCGGTCGATGGTAGTCCCACGAGCGGCCGCGTCGAGAGCGACTGATCGGCCGGCACGGCCGCCGCTGGCGTGTGGGTTTATGCCCCGCCGACCGTATGCTCGGAGTATGGCCGGGTCGACGGACGTAGCGGCCGAGCACGCTGAGAGCGGCGACGAGCACGGCGAGCACGAGCATCGGAGTCGGTGGCCGCTCGTCGCCGCCGTCGGGGCGGCCGCCCTCTACTTCGGTGCCGGGTTCTTCTTCGTCGGCCGGGACTTGCTGCCGACGATACTCCCGACCGTCCTCGCTGCCGTCGGTGCGGTCGGCCTCGTGGCCGGGCTCGCCGGCTGGGCCAACGAGGCGTTCATCGCGGATTACCGGACCGAACGAGGCACCGAGGGGGGAATCTACACCGGCGGGATGGTCATGTTTCTGGTCTCCGACGTGGCGACGTTCTCGGCGGGGTTCGTCTACTACGCGTTCATCCGCGTCGGCGCGTAGCCCCCGAGCATCTTCCGGAACTGCTCGGGTCGCTGGTCGTCATCAACACCGCCCTCCTGCTC